>JAYVOT010000862.1:0-3924 GCA_043757795.1 Chthonomonadaceae bacterium
AGACTGGGAACGTCCAGCTAGGAACTCTGGCGAGAACGCGCCTGTTCAATTAAAGTTCGCGGCGTGAACAAATTGCGCCAACTCAAATGGAACACACCCGAATGATTTCCGTACCATGCGAATTAATGTCGCTAGCATCAACAGATAAAATTCGAACTGTTCCTGTTTCTTTTTTTTGCTTATTTACAAGTTTGCCTGGTGAATTAGATGTAGACTCATCTTCCGAATAAGTGCGAAGAATTACCTCTGCTATAAGCCGATAATCATTTCCTTTAACTTTCGTGACAATTTGGAAGTGTCGTGTAAGCTGAGAAACAGAAAAAAGACCTATTCCAATTTTACCTATCAACTTCCTACCGCTTGGAGAAAGAGTAGAATCCTCACCGCTAGTAATATTTAGATCAGCTCCATCTGAATGCCGCTTAGCACTCCCACCAATGTGGTAGATAAGTCGTGACAAGGCTTCGGTATCCATCCCGTTTCCGTCATCCCGGATCGTAATTTGGTTGAATCTAGGTGCATCCGTGTGAATAACGACTTTCGTAGCGTCGGCATCGTATGCATTCGAAATGAGTTCACGAAGTGCAGATCCTGGCTGTCTGTATATACCGTCAGTGATACGTGCTAGAACTCTATTGTCGGTATGAAGTGTTACAGTAGACACTTCCCCAGTAGCACGTTTAGCCCTGATATCCTCAATAAGTTGCATCTCATTTTCAGTTTTTGAAATCATAATCTTACTCCCTCCTGACTTCATTTCTTTAGAATTGGTTAGAAGTCAGAGATTGAGTTGCATTCGAATACTTCTTGCAACCGCTTCTGCAACAGGAGGCGGAACTGCATTGGAAACTTGAGTGACTTGAGAACTGAGTGTACCGGTGAGTACGTATTCAGGTGAAAACCCTTGAAGCAACATTGCTTCAAGTAGACTCAAGCGGCGTTTGCCTGATGGATGAATGTGTATCTCGCGGTTTCCGTATGCGATTGTTGGGCTTGGTTTTCCCCAATCGAGGCGTCTAAAAGATCGCCCCTGACCTGTTTGTTCGGTGCTGAATTTTTCTGACTTGGGCACCATTGTCCAGTGGTTTGGATGGTAAGGTATTGTATCAGGAGTTAAATTTCGATTGTAGAAACATGGCTCCGGCAATCCGCCTATTGTGTCAAAGACTGTTCTGCGTTCTTCAGTTTCATCTGGGAATTGAAATGCCATTTGTGGGTAGCGTGTTGCATTGATTCCAATGATAAATAGTCTGATACGCTTCTGGGGCACTGAATAGTGGTAGGAATTAAGTTCTTGAGTGAAGAGATTGAAACCTGCTAGACGAAGTTTGGAGAGGATCATTTTGAAATTATCTGCATGCTTTGGCTTTGAAATGTCTACAACATTTTCAAAAGCGAAGAAATGGAGATCGAATTTCCGATTTGCAACTGACAGCATTTCTGCGAAAATTAGAGGTAATTGGTTTCGTGGATCATCGACATGCGCGTGATTATTGCCTCTAGAAAAACCTTGACATGGCGGACCGCCGATGAGTCCAACTGGATGTGAGCCTAAAGGAATTTTTTCTAGAAATTGATCTGCCAATAGACTAGAGAGATCAGCTACCTGAGCTATTTGACTGCCGATATTAAGATTAAATGTTTTAACGGCATCGGGAGATTTGTCCAAAGCTAATACCGTTTCGAAACCTGCATGATGAAAACCATGATCTAAACCTCCCGAGCCGCAAAACAAGCTCAATAGTTCATTTGCCATAGTCCCACTCCTTGAGCATCAATGCAGAATAGCGCTCTTCCACAAGCTAATTATACACTATTTACAGCTTGAAAGAACTTTGCACTGATATTTCACTTTGACCCGCCTCCAACCCTTTCACAAGTTTGTCGATGGCTTGCGGCTGATCTCCGCCCTGCGTGTACTCCGACCTGATTTTGAACTCTCCCATGACGCCCTCCCCTTACAATTCGCTTAAATATATACAGACGCAATGGCGCAGGCATACCTCGATTGGGGATGATTGGGGTAATCGTATAAAATTTTTAAAGTATTAAACATAAAAGATAAAAGCGATAAATTCCATGCGGAGTTCTTATCAATAAAAAGACGGTTTAGAATGACTTCTAAAATTTAAGCAAGTCAAACGGAAACAAGTAAGGAGGGAATAAATCAGATTTTTCCAGGGCGCTCGCCATTCGGATCGGTCAGCAAGGTTTGACTCTCGCTCTGCATCTGAGGTATATTAGACTGGTTTTGTGTGCGGATTGACGCTCAATGAGAGCGAATTCACACTGACGCAGACTCGGCAGAGGGTGGGAACGCAAGTTTTCGCAATGCCGGGGACGAGGCGTCGGGAGGACAGGTTGCCAAAAACACATCAGGCGAACCTGTGCAGAACCCGGGAGAAAACAACTTGGCTGGACTTTCAATGAAGGAACTGCTCGAAGCGGGAGTTCACTTCGGGCATCAAACGCGCCGCTGGAACCCCAAAATGAAGCGGTACATCTACGGAGCGCGCAACGGAATCTATATCGTTGATCTTCATCAGACCCTCAAACTCTACGAGGACGCACAGAAATTCGTGCAAGAGACCGTCGCAAACGGCGGCAAAGTGCTTTTCGTCGGAACTAAAAAGCAGGCGCAAGACGCAATCAGCGAAGCCGCAATTCGGTCGCGACAGTACTTCATCAATCAGCGATGGCTCGGAGGAATGCTCACAAACTTTCGAACGATCCGAGACCGCGTCAAACGACTCGCCGAACTGAACTTGATGGACGAAAACGGCACGCTCGCGCGATTGACGAAAAAAGAAGCCGCAATTATCAACGAAGAGCGAGATAAGCTGGAGCGATACCTCGGCGGCATCAAAGACATGACTTCCCTGCCGGACGTTTTAGTCATCATCGACTGCAAAAAAGAGCACCTCGCCATCGCCGAAGCGAAACGACTTGAGATTCCGATCGTGGCGCTTGTGGATACGAACTGCGACCCGGACGAGATCGACTACGTCATCCCCGGAAACGACGACGCCATTCGAGCCATCAAACTCGTCTGCGGCAAGCTCGCGGAAGCCATCGCCGAAGTGAAGCAGGCGGAGTGGGACGAAGAGGAAGCGGCGAACGCGCCTCCAGTCGAATTCGTTCCGGACGGACTGGACAAGCCGGACGCCGATGCGATCGCGGACGTGCATGAGTTTACCGCTCCTCCCGCCGATGTCGAAGACGCAGTAGTGCCGCCCGGCGTTCAAGACGAATATTCAAAGATGGCGGAAGAACCGACTGAGCCAGCCTCAGTTTGAGCTTCAAACCGATAACGACAGGCGGCGTGCGACTTTTCGCTCGCCGCCCTGTCAACTAAAGAGAAACGGAACTGAAAGCTTTTTTCGCGAAGGACATTCGTCTGACTCGAAAAAATTCCGTACAGTCCGAAAAATCGCATTCCGCACTCAAGAGAGGTTATAGAAAAAATGGCAGAGATAACCGCCGCCATGGTGATGAAACTCCGAGAGCAGACCGGCGCAGCTATGATGCTGTGCAAGGAAGCTCTGAAGGAGAACGGAGGCGACTCTGAAGCCGCCACCGTGTGGATCCGAAAGAAACTGGGCAATAAAATGACCGGCGCCGCTGACCGCGTCGCCGCCGAAGGCATCGTCGCTGTCGTCGTGTTGGACAGCCAGGACGCAGCCATCGTGGAACTGAATTCCGAAACGGACTTCGTTGCGCGAAACGACGATTTCAAAGCTTTTGCGAAAGAGTTGGCGGAGCACATCGCGAAGTCCAAAGGGCACAGCGTCGAGACCGTCCTGTCCGAAAACTCGCTAGTTGAGGACGGCAAAACAGTCAACAACAGGCTGGAAGACGTCTATACGAAACTGCGTGAAAAGATCGTTTTCAAGCGGTTTGAGTTCATCTCGACGGATGCGAACG
>JAYVOT010000863.1:0-3922 GCA_043757795.1 Chthonomonadaceae bacterium
TGAGAAGATGCAGGGAAGGTTCATCGTCCTTGACTTCATCGTTCACCTGATTTATTATAGTTACAAAAACGTCAGTTGTCAAGTTCAAACTGTCAACGCTCTAAAAACCGGAAGTTGCAGACTACCCAAAAAACCAAAATTCCATGTGACGATTCAGCGCTTTGTATCTTCAACGACGATTACGTTGCGTTTCTCAGGTAATCGTTCAGTCAAGATATCGCTTACGCAAACCTGCCGAAGACCTTTTCGTTGCAGTTCGTCCAATATTCCAAGCAACGCGGCCGCAGTCCCGGCGGAGGAGACGTGCATCAAAACGATATCGCCCGGCTTAACTCTCCCGATCACTCTATTAAATACGAATTCTTCGCTCTTTTCTGCGCCAAATCCGTCTAAACTATCTAGTGACCAGTAGATCGGCTGAAAACCGGCTTCCGCAACCGCTTTGCAACTTCTAGAATCGCTCTCTCCATATGGAAATCTGAAAAGCGGCTTGGTTGCATGCCCGAATCGCTGACTCATCGCATCTTCGCAATTCGCCAACTGCTTGCGAATCTGGAAATTTGAAATATTTTGAAATCGAGGATGAGAGAAGGAATGACTTCCTATCTCCATTCCTGCATCTTTGAGCGCTTTGCACTCCAAAGGAAAGGTATGACAGAAATGGCCCGTGATGAAGAAAGTCGCTTTAAGATTTCTGCGGCGTAACGCTTTGATTATATCTAAAGTTGCAGATGCGTTCCAATCTCCATCGAAAGTAAGCGCAACTCTCCTCTTTAAAGTCTCATCGCGTTCAATCTGAATGGGAGAACATCGCAACATAGCCAACTTGCTCGTTTCAGCGCCCTTAATTTCCTTTAAAAGAGTCTTATCTTGCTTACTTTTTTTGGGAACAGCCCTCACAGAAGGATTAGAGCTAGGAACAGCTGTTTTAAAAGGAGCGCAACTACACAGAACAAACGGAAGCGACAAAATTAAATAGACGTATGCTCCTGCGCTTTTAGTATGATATTGCAAATCCCATTCCCTCAAATCTTTCAGAATTAGTAGTCGCTACTCAGACTTTTTCGGCAATGTCAAGATGGAAGTTCGCACTTTAAGGTAGCGTTCAACAACTCTTTTGATGTCATCTCGTCCTACCTGATTAATTAGAGACGGTAACGACACGTTAAAAGCATACCCCGGTCCTATCGCTTCATACAAAGCCGTAAGAAAGCAACGACTTCTAAGACGTTCGTATTGCAATGCGTCTTTCCCGATAGCGACGCTCCTCGCCCTTTCAAGTTCCGCTTCAGAAGGGGGGTTCGTTATGACTGAGTCTAATTGCGAATTCAGCATAGCAAGCGCGATTTCTGATGAAATCGACTGTGAATCAATTCTCTCGATTTTTGTATTCCACTGCAAATAGAGAGTAAGAGGATCTGAGTTTTGCGCATTGTAGAGCGCTCCCACCCCATATCCTATCCCGCGCAACTCCCGGATTTGACGGAATAATCGAGAGGAGTGGCCGCCCCCTAGAAGCGCCTGCAACGTCAAAAATGCGGGATAGTCTTTATCTGCAACTGCGGGTGCCGCACAGGCGAGCATCGCAATAGAGGAATCCCCGAACTGTTGGAGCGGTTGCAACGAAATAGGAGCGAAACCCCGAAAAACAGGAGTGCGCGTAAAAACTTTAGCTGATTTTCGGTCGAAATCAACAAGATTGTTGTCAAGAGACTTCAGGACTACTTTCGGATCGAATTTCCCGGAGATCGCGATAACCGTCCGTTCAGGCAAGTATCTCGCCCGAAAATACTGTTCAGCCTTCATAGTGGAGACCCGACGATAATCCGCTTCCTCAGGTGATAATCCGCCCTGCAGTGCAGCCTTTAGTCCGGAATGAGCGGACAGGAAAACATTAGAATCTCTGCGCGATTTCGACTCCAAAATGCCTTTAAGCGCCCGGTCCAAAGCCTCCTGTGAAAAATCCGCATTTTTTAACGACTCGGAAATGAGATAAATAGCTTCTCGCACTTGCTCCGGCAGGATTAAAAGAGTGATGCTGACCATCTCTTGCGTCTTTTGAGTCTCCAAACTTCCACCGACTCGCCTGAGCGAATCAAGAATGTCAGTACGAGAACGATTGGAACTGCTCCCGAAAAGCGCTCGCACTGTCATCTCGCCCGTCGCCGCATCGGAAATCGTGAGGTCAGGCTCCATTTTAATGCAGACGGAAATCGCCGTCAACTCGGCATCAGGTTCAGGTCGTAAGACCGCTCTTGCGCCGCCGGACAAAATAATAGGCTTTTCTTCACCGGTGAAACCGGAAAAGCAAGCCGATGATGGACGCGAGGTTGAGGTTTTTGTAGAGTGAGACAGTTCAATATCTCTCGTCTGAGCGCTTGAAAATGCGCAAAAGAAACTGACTGAAATAATAATTGCCGCCCAAACGAGTCGATTCAAATACGAAGCTCCCTAAAAGTCATAGATGATTAACGAAAAATCGCTAAATTGTCAGTTTAGTACGATTGTCGATCTCAAGTTTTCTTTCAAGTAAGTTCGTATGTAGGTATCCACATCTCGAACTGTTACCTGCTGCAATCTCTTGCGAAATATGTCCGGGCCATCCCCGCCGACAATATGTGCATAACCAATAGCCGCTGCGCTTCCCGCATCGGTTTCTTGACTGAAAATCAGTCCTCCCAAAACCCTCTGTTTCGCTGCCTCCACCTCCGAAGCGACCGGAGGATGGTCGCGCATGTTTTGTAAAACGGAAACAAGAGCTTCCTCAAGTCGTTTGAGTCTCAAATTTCTGGATTCGGAAGTCTCTGCAAAATCATTCGTCTGTGATGCTGACTTTGCAAAAGGATTGGAAAGCGCATTTCCAGAGTCCGAGATTCGCTTTGATAACATCGCCGTAAAACTCATTAGGCTTGCATCCAATCGAGGAGTCACGCTCACTTGAACGGAGGCGCCTCTTAAATACGGAGTTGCAAGCCTGCCTCCGAACTCGCTGTCTCCCAAAATGGCTGCGACCACCTGTCCGACGCAAGCGTCTAAAAATTCTTTTGCCGCTGGTGCGGGAAAAGCGATTCCGACTGCCCCGACTCCTATTCGGCTAGCTTCGACGCGCCTGAAAGAGGAATATGCCGAAGAAAAAGCTTCCTGTTTTACAATATCAGCTGCTTCAGAGGACCGCTTCCAACTTCCAAATGCTCCCTGACATACTTTTTGTGCAGATTCAAAACTGCTGTCCCCGACGATTACAAGAGTTGCGCGATCCGGATTGTAGTAACGAGAATAAAAGTTGGCAAGCGTGTCCCTCGCACAAATTCTCATCCCGTCCCGCTCTCCTCCCGGCGGATGCGAGTAAGGATGAGAAGCGAACCCGGTAAGATAGAGTTTACCGATTAACACGTTGGTCAAATCGGAGTCTCGTTGAGCCAATTCGCTCAAAACGACTCCCCTCTCCCTTTCAATTTCCGGGTCAGGAAGTGTTGCGTTCTGGACGATGTCAGACAAAATTTCCAATACCTTCGGGAGATGCCTGTTGGAAACAGTGGTGTAAAAATGAACGTAATCCGGACCGGTAGCTGCGTTCAGCGTTGCGCCTAAGTTCTCCACTGCTGCATCGCTCTCGCCGGAAGGACGGATTGCAGTTCCTTTGAAAACTACATGCTCTAAATAATGAGCGCTCCCGTATTCGCCTCTTCCCTCCTCCCTTGCGCCGGCTCTCAGCCAGAGATCGACCGCTATAAGCGGATGGGACGTTCTGGTCTTAACCAAAAGTCTCATCCCATTGCTTAGAGTGGAATCAGTCCTACTTTGTTCAGCAACGTCTCCTTTCGCATCGCAAGCGATAACGAACATCCGAAAAAACAAAAGGGCGAGCAAACAATTTTGAAGTTTGAAATTTGGCATAATACTGACAATGAATTGGTCGTTT
>JAYVOT010000864.1:0-3922 GCA_043757795.1 Chthonomonadaceae bacterium
TCTCTGATCCGACAACCTGGTTCCACACTTTCCTCTGAGGATCGAACAGGTGGGTATTCGTAGAGGATATAGCTAGCAATTTACCGTTCCAGTTTCCTCTCGCTTCCAGAGGAGGTTGCATAGGAAAAACGAGATTTGACGGCTTCCAGGTCTGATTTACTTCTCCTTTCGGACCCAGCAACGAGAGTTGGGTTCCTTCAGCGCGCCACGAAGACCCATCCAGTTCTTTACCGGCAGTCGCTTGCAGGATTGTTGTATTGAGAATGTTTTTTTCCTCGTCGTTTTCCTCACAAAACCATTTGTCGAATTTCGCGGGAAGATGTGAAGGCGTTCCGTACCGCCAGGGCAAAGAGGGTTGGAGCAGAGCATCTTCGGGAATGGATTCCCATTGACTCTGAGACAGTGGCTTTACATAGCCGAACTTCTCCTCCTTCGGCAGAAAAAACAGGAAATCGCCATGAGTGTTGACAGAGTCCCCATTACTGAAGGTTAGCCAGATCGCGTCTTTATATTGGCTCACTTTCGACACAATCGCCAGAGGGCCAAAACCCGTTTGAAATCTGTATTCGTTGAGAAAAGCAGTGGGATACGCTTTTGAGGCGAAGGTTTTGCTGTCGAATTTCAAGAGGGTGCAGAAATCGGTCCTCGCAACTAATCGATTTTTGTCGTTCATAGGTTTTACGCTTTTTGGAATATTGGCTACTTCCAGCGAGTCGATTTGAGACTCGTAAGTCGCCAACCAAAAAGTCCCGTTTTCGTTTTCAAGTCCAGCCTGGATCGCTCTGTTGTGCAGGAAACGAGTCCACTTTTTTTCTCGAAAGCCCCATCGCAAGAGTCCTGCGTTTGTCCCGAACCACAATGCTTTTCGGTCGATTTGCTCCCAGTTCACGCTAAAAGCGGCAATATTGGCATGTAATTTCGAATCGTCCGGGATTTCGCTCCAAAGTTTGCGCCTGCGATCGAAAACATAGGCAAGGGGTTTCGATTGGGCAGAGTCGTGACTAAGTGTGAAAACAACGCTTTCCTGATTTAAGAGGGTTTTATCGATAAATTTGGGATACGATGGGGCGGAGTATGAGTTCTGGATGTAGCCCGGAGGCAACTCAATCTCTTTCAACGTTTGCCACACTCCGGTCTTTCGATTCAAGACGCAAAAAACATAGTATTCGATGTAGTTTCTAGAAGCGATCTGCACACAGAAAACTTCGTCTGCATCTGCATCGATGGAGTAGGTTTTCATGCCCGGCATACCGTTCCAACGAGTGTAATGAGTTACAGTATTAGTTGCGCTGTCGATCATTTTCACGCCGCAGTTCGTCGCGAGCCAGGTCTCCGTCCCCACGCTCGAGATAGCGTTGATTTGGTTTACTCCCAGGGTGTAAAGAGACCAGTTGTCTCCCCTAGCCGCTAATGCCGTCGGACTGGGTCTTATTTGCGATCTTCGATAAATCGCGTCGTAAGTCAGCGTCACATTCACAGGTTCTTTCCACTGAGGAATAGGATGCACCAGGGGGCCGGCAGGAGATTGGGCGAAAACAGGAACAGCAAGTAAGAATAGAGCCAGGGCGAGGAGAAGGCGCGGGTGGAAAATCATCGGTTCGCTCCAAAAGAAGGCGTTAGACTTCGTCGTCGTCAAAAAACTGGCGAGGCAGGGCGTTGCACGGAGTTAAGACGTTCGAGTAATCGAGAAGGTTACAGTCTGCAGAGAGGATTCGAAGCGCCGAGGCTGCCTGAGCGACTTCGCTGGTGTGCGAACCTAGCGCCATCTCGCAAAGCGTCCTCAACTTCATTTTCTTCAATTTCATCTCAACCGCCTTTTCAAATCAAAATCGTCGAAACGCGAGAGCCAAGCTGGCTCACATTCAATATGACAGGCGAAAGAGCGAAAAGGTTCTAGCGAAGAGGGCCAACTCAATCGATAGGGGCGACGTAGATCACGCCATTCGCCAAGTAGGAGATTCTTTTTTCATCCGGGGACCATGCGAAATCGAATTCTGAGCGTGAGCTCATCGTAGTTTTGCCAAGACTGGTGAATTTGCTTCCTTTGACATCAGTGATATAGATTTCATAGGTTTCCAATTCTGAGCCAAGTTTCAAAACCCGCAATAGCTCTTGGAGGGGATTCTTTTCTCTAGAAAACACCCAAATGATTTTAGTTGCATCAGGGGATAGGAATGAATCGGCATATCGAGGGGCGAGCTGTAATGGGGATTGAACGACAGGATATTCTGCAATCTTCTCGAGAGATCTGAAATCGTAAATCGACACCTGAATGGACTCGGCCCCGAAATCGTGTGAACGCTCCTTGCAAATTGCAATGAAGGGGCTGTTTGGGATCGGCGTCGCGTTAACGAAATCGTTCGGTGGAGTGAAGAGAGGGTTGTTCGGGGGAAGCATCTCAGGCTTCGTTTTTCGATTGAGGCCGTATCGAAAGATTTTGCTTCCGACAACGTTATCGTTACGGTCATAGACATATTCGAGATTGAAGAGACCCGAGCTGTCTGGAAACCAAATATTGCTATCAAAAAGATGACCTGGCACATGAATCTTGGTTGCTCCATCGAGACTCAACACCCAGTTGTCGAGCGGCGGAGAGCTACTAGTAACTCGAACCCATCTTCCGTCCGGAGAATATAAATTAAACAGGGAGTCGAGATTCGCGCCGCCCCTGTTCAATACCGACCACCGTTCATTCAAGCCGACTAACGCAGTCTTCCTCTTCGTTCTGAGATCATACTCCGAAAAAGACACGTTTGCGCTGTCCTGGTTAACGGCAGGATCCCCGCTAACTTGCTCCGTCAGTATCATTCGGTTCGCGTCTAGCCAGCGATAATCGATGAGTCTCGGCATTCGACTGCAGATCGGAACGGCCTTTTCGAAGATCGATTTCTTTCTGAATACGACCATCCCTGCGAGACCAATCCCTAAAATCAGAGCGGAGATTGCTAGCCATAAGTATTTTCTTTTTTGAAAAATCGGCAGTTTTGTTTCGATGTCCACGGCAATATTTCTGACATTTGACAAGGGAGGTTCGGAGCCTGAAGTCGTCCTCTTAAAAAATCTATACTCGCCTTTGCAAACTTGGGATAAGCGGAACGAATTCCTTCAGATTCTTACCGCAGTACATTTGTTGTTGTAGACAGGAGCCCCGGTGGAGGTTATCCCGGTGTTGAAAATACCCGGCAGGAATAAACGAACGTCTATCAGACGAAGAGACTTGGAAAACGGATGCCTACAATCCCCCGGCTTCGCTCGTCTGAAAGGCGTTTGCTTTGTACGCCGGGCATGTGCCCGTTCTCGGAGGCGAAAGTCCTCTGCGGGGGAGGGAATCCCCACCGCTAAGCGATGGCAAGGGCGTCTCTGCGAAGAGGGGTCTGAAGGAAGCCGGAGCCACAGCGACGACCTGACAAACAGAAACTCGACATAAGGCGTTCGACGGAGGGTGAGCTGACAAGACACAGTGAAACCCGTGATTCCCAAGTCCGGTCGGGCGTAAATCGAGCAGGTGCGGCGCCACAGAACGTGCGTTTATCCCGGGAGATCTGAGAGTAGGTCGGCGATTGCCGACAACCTGCGCTGTGAGGCGCAACTGAACTCTCAGAAGTTAGCCGAGGTCATAGCGCTTGTGAAAGAAGGTTCGCTTATTGGCAGTACGCCTCCCCCGCGAACACGAAGCCGCAAGGAAGGACTCAACACAACGCGGAGGTTGAGAATTGGCGCGTTCGAGAAAATCTCATGAACAGCAGAAAACTTTGTCTTTGTTTGACGAAGCCGACCTCGCAGAGAATAGGGTGAAGCCCGAAGGCAAGTCAGGCGGGCTTAGAGACGCTCCGGCACAACCCGAAGAGCCAACCCCTGAACCTGAAGCGAGCAACCTGCTTGAGCAGGCATTCTCTCCGGAGAACATGCGGGAAGCCCTCAA
>JAYVOT010000865.1:0-3909 GCA_043757795.1 Chthonomonadaceae bacterium
CTTGAAACAGGGATTTTTTTCAGGAATTGCACTAATGCCTGGTCAATCGCTCGAAGGCGCAGCGTTTGCTGAACGAAAGCGAAAGAGACTTGAAGCGGAACGCGCAGGAAGAAGATAGCTTGAAATCGAATGACATTGACTAAAGCGCAACTGAAAAACCTATCGACAGACGAGACGCTCATTTTCCTTTTTAACCCGGAGGAGTACTCCCGTTCAAAAGAAAACAATTGGACGACGACTCCCGGACTGAGAGCGGACGCCGCCGGAACTCACTATGCGGGAGGATGGCCCGGCGCTCTTGCCATGCAACTTTTTTTCGATGTGCTGGAAACCGGAGAAGATGTCAGGGAATATACGGGGAAGCTCTGGGAGATGGCGAAAGAGGGCGAACACAGGAATCAAGCGAGACCCAAACCTCCCGTCTGCCTCTTTCAGTGGGGACCTGAGGAGAGCTTTCAAACCGTCATAGTCTCCCTGAACATTCGTTTCACACTCTTTCGCGAGGACGGAACCCCCGTAAGAGCGGTCGCCTCCGTGATTTTTCAAGAGTTGGAACCGGAGCGTTCTGCAATTCGCAGCATCGGCGAAGCTGGAAATTCTGAACGAAGCAGAGTCGTTCGGCAAAAAGACACTCTCTCGAAAATTGCAAGCGAAGAGTACGGCGATGCGAGGAAGTGGCGCATAATCGCTGACGCAAACGACATCGATAACCCGCTTTTGCTGACTCCCGGCAGAATTCTAGCGATACCCTCATGTTGAAAGTGTCGTTTGCAGGAAACCGCGAATCGGGCTTCGATGTCAATATTATTTGGCTGGAAATCCGCAAAACGGATGGACTGCCGGATTCTTGCGAAATTACGATTCTTGACAGTGAAGGACTGTGGCGCGATTCACCTCTTTTTGAACCAGAAACAGCTATGACAGTTCAAATTGAGCAAGGCGGAAAGCTAGTTGTTGCGTTCTCAGGCGAGGTTTGCGGAGCTGAGCTTGCCTGTACGGCTCTATCTCCCGCTCGCCTGACAATTCGGGGTTATGACCTTTCGCACAGGCTTCAAGAGAGGTCTAGAACGCGCTCTTTCGTTGAAATGCGAATCTCGGAGATTGCGACCCAAATCGCGGCGGAGTACGGCTTTGAAGCGGATATTGAAGAAAACGATGAAGTTTTTCCAATTCTAACTCAGGTCGGATCGAGCGACTGGGATTTCTTGCAAGAAAAAATCCGGCAAACAGGTCGAACGCTCTCTTTTCGTGATAATAACACGCTCTCATCGCGTTCGTCTGACGCTCCTGTTCGGACTCTGACTTTCGGCGAGGATCTGCTTGAATTCCGTTCGCTTCTCTCTTTTCCGACACGAGGCGTGGCTGTAAAAGTGCGCGGTTGGGATTTTGAAGCGAAGGAGACGATTATCGGTTTTGCGGAACTGCCGGACGACGGCGCAGGCGGCAAAGGCAAAACGCTTCGAGAGTTCTTCATGTCGATAACTAGTCAATCTCAAGCGGACATTCTGGCGAAGCGACTTTGCGTGGAGATGAAAGAGAGGCGAGGTGACGCATCATTTATTCTTGCAGGCTTTGTAGAACTCTCACGAGGAGACTCTGTAAAAGTTGAAGGCGCAGGCTCGCGCTTTGGAGAGAACTATCGTGTTTCCGAAGTAAGATATGAATACGATACGACTGTCGGCTTCAGAACCAACCTGGTTGCACAGAATCGAGACCTGAGTTTGCAACGTCTACACAGCACGACAGAAAACTTGCCGGTACAGGGATCGGCTCCTGCAATAGTCGTCGATCTGGAAGACCCGTTGCGGATGGGAAGGGCGAGAGTAGTTTTCCCCTGGCTTTCCGACAGAGAAACAAGCGGCTGGGCGAGAGTGATCGTTCAGTCCTCAATGCTTGGATCTGAAAGCTACCTGAAGATCGGCGACGAGGTCTATGTCGCTTTCGAAGGCGGAGAACTGGACCGACCCATCCTACTTGGACGAATCGTCGGATCGAGGAATTCGCCATGAACGCTATCGAAAAACCATTTTTCGGTATAAAATTTCCATTGAGCGCCGACGCTTTTGGCGGGCTAGCGCAACTGTCCGAATCAGACGAAATTGAACAGTCTTTAAGAACGATTTTGCTTACCGTAAAAGGCGAACGGGTGATGCGCCCTGATTTTGGTTCTAATCTTCATGTTCTGGCTTTTCAGCAGCAGGACGCTCAATTGCTGACGACCGCCTGCCGGTATGCGCGCGAGGCTCTGACTAGATGGGAACCTCGGATCGAAATCGTCAAAATTGAAGCGACCCCGTCTGACTCTTGCGAGACTCGTCCAATCTTGAAAATCCATTACCGAAATCGTAAGAGCGCAGAGGAGAGGGCAATTGAAGTTTGAACTTCGTATGAGATTATGATTTTTGACTTCAGTACGACCGGGGTGAATGTTGAATCATAACGTACAAAGAAACATTCTTAAATTATAATAGATAACAAAAAACGCCCACTGTTCTTCTCAGGTATTGAAAGCGCTGGGCATCGCAGTGAAATAATTTTTTTGTTTCAATAGCGTTCCGCCAAATGTACTTTGGACAATAATGCAAAACGCGCCCTGGCGCTCCTTCATTCGTAGGACACTCATTCCTCAGTCGGGCGCTTTTAGTACCGATAATTTGCGGACTGTGCAACATGAGATGTTGACATGGAAATCGGAATTTTATGCCTTTGATCGCTCCCAATTTGGATGACAGGACGTTTGACGAGATCGTCAATGAGTTGAAAAAACGCATGACGACTCATTGTCCTGAGTGGACAAGTCTCTCCCCTTCCGATCCCGGCGTGACGCTGCTGGAGCTTTTCGCCTTTCTCGCAGAGTCGTTGCAATATCGAATGAACCGGATCCCGGCACGAAGTTACTTTCAGTTTTTAAAGCGGATGGGCGTCTGTCAAGAGCCTCAAAGAGTGGCGAAAACGGAACTTCAGCTCAACCTCACGCGTCCTCTTGGAGATGGCGAGAAGAGCGGGTCACAGTCCTTCCTGCTCGCTGCAGGGGGGATATCCGTCGCAACTCGTCGAGTTGAGGGCGAGGAGGTCGTTGAGTTCACAACGGATCAGGATCTGCTTCTCACTCCGCCTCGATTAAAGTCGATTGAAGCGATTTCCGCCGTAGACTCCGGGGAGGGTCCCCGCGAGTTTTACGCGTGGCGATCGGAGCCGAACATTACTGATATCGAAGTCGGCTTTCGGATATTTAGCGAGATTCCGCAGTCAGGAGATGCTCTCTGTTTTGAGTTCGGGGCTGAGATAAGCGGTTTTACCTTAAGATTCGAATTTAATTTTGACGATTTCAAGGGTTACTCAGTATGTCCGACTATTTTGTGGCGCATATTTGATTCTGAAACTGAAATGTGGGCAGAGATTAAGCCGATTCTTGACTCGACGGACGGCTTTCGAAAAAGCGCAGGCGTAGTGGAGATGTCCATTCCTATTGCGCTTTCAGATTCGACTTTAGCAGCTGTTGAGGTAAAGCGAAGACGTTCTCGAATTAGTTGCGTTTATGTGCCTGGCGTTAACGAAACTATGCTTGAAGCTTCTCCCATAATGCGAGTAATTACGATTTCGACGATTGGCGGAACGATCCCGGCTTCGAACAGCATTAAGTATTTTGATAAAATGATCGGCGTGAGCGATGGGACTCCCGGTCAGATCGTTCCCATCGGAGTTTCCTCTCTTCTGCCTTTTGAAGCGGGCGAGACCCTCGCAGTTTTGGAACCTGATTCGGCAATAAGGGAAATCTGGATTCGTGTCGCGGATTTCGCAGACAGTCGCTCGGAAGATCGGCATTTCATATTGGATGAACAGTCCGGAATGATCGCTTTCGGGCCGGACATGAAGCTACCTGACGGAACTTCGCAGAGGTTCGGGAAA
>JAYVOT010000866.1:0-3906 GCA_043757795.1 Chthonomonadaceae bacterium
CCTGTCGCAGGCAGACCCGCGCCAGCCAAAGCGGCAGTAGCCCCGAAACCCGTAGCTGCGAAGCCCGCCGCTCCAAGAGTTGCAAAACCGAAAGTTGCCGCTCCCGCAGAAAAAACTCCAACCGGAGAATAGAAGTAGTGGCAGTAGGATGAGAATTGACTTATTGCCATGACGCAAAAATTGACCGTTGTCGTTGGGATGTGCGTCCGCCTGCGAAAAAAGCACCCGTGCGGAAGCGATACATGGAAAGTGACGCGCGCAGGAGCGGATATCGGTGTCCTATGTACCGGATGCGGACGCAAAACCATGTTTGAACGAGAAGAGTTCGAACGCCGAGTGCGTCAAATTCTCCCCAACCTCGACACGGCGGTCATGGAGGATTCGACTTGATTGAAAAATCGAGCCCGATAGGGCTCAAACGCGCATTGACAAGGACAGTCGGCGCGCTATTCGGAATGGGAGCGCTCACCGCTCTCGTGTTCAATAACGCCCTTATTGTAAACTATACGCCGTCATTCGCGAGAACCGTGCAGGTCAGCGCCGCAGTTCAAGACGATATTGCAAATTCAGGCGCCTCCCCGGTTTCCGCCTCCCTCTCCGACGTTCCCGCCGCCCCGATTTCGGCGGATATCGACTCACGAAAAGCGATCGCGTCTGATCCTGCGTTGACGCCGATCCTCCGCGACCAAATTCGCGAGCAGTCGCTCAGAGAAGAAATGGACTGGTTCTCATGGGCGCATCTTGACGTAGCTCCCTGCAAAGTCTCTCTCAATCGACCTTCTCAAGATTCCGGCGTCAGCGTCTATGCAGTTCGACTTCCGGAAGGCGCATCCGTTTGCATCGTCAACCGAACCGAGTTCAAACAAAAAATAAAAGCGAGAACATGGCTTGCGCATGGTGTTTATTCCGTCGAAAAAGTCTCGCTCGCGGCGATTCCCGGTCGAAATCAACCGGCAGTCGCATCCGCTTCGCTCCTTGACGACCGGCGCGAGAGCGTGAAAAGCGGAACCGTAGAGCGTTTCCCCGGATGCAATCTTGTTTCAAATGAGTATTCGAAACTCCAAATCCAACTGGAACCCGGAGAGATCAGCCTCTTGCGTTTTACGGATACTGCCCTAAAATCCAGACAGACGCTCAACGACGTGCGGGATAGATTGCATATTCTTTCTCAATCTTCTCCCAACGCCGCTCAAAAACTCAGGGCGATTCTGAATGGCTTCGACGCAAATCGAGTGGGAGTGTCTGCAACGAGTTCAAAGAAGATCGGCGACCGAGTTAACGGGATTCATCATTTTCTACTAGCTCTTTTCCAGGCGCATACGTTGCATAAGAACTTTCTGGAGACAAAATCAGTTCCGCAAAAGCAGGGCGTCAGCCTGATGGAAGCTTTTGATCGATTGACCAACCATCTGGCGGATACAAGCATTAATCTGCTAGGGCTTGTTCCTCAAATCGAAGTCATTGCTGAAAACGCAGCTCCCGAAAAAGTCTTATCCCAAAATAGAGACGAAGCGCCGACAATGAACCGTCCTTCCTACCTTGTGACGATCAGCGTATCAAATCAGGGTTCGCGCACAGCGACGCTTGTGAAACTGGGAATGAGCGCAAACGCTCTGCCCAAAGGCTCATCCTGCCTACCGGAAGATCCCGCGATCTTTGATACCTTGACTCCCGGACAGACAGTGAAGGCGACCTATCGGCTCTCTTGGTCCGGAGAAAACGCTCCGCCGCAAAGCCGATGCGTGGGAGAAATCTCCTACTTCACCGCAGGAGTTCCGGCGCACTACTATCTCAGTCCGCAGTAGTTCGAGCATGAGCTTTCCATTCTTGGAAGCGAAGCCGATAGGCGAAAACACATTCGTTCGGGCGACAAAAGTTCGCCCGGACGCGTTTTAGAATCAAAATCGTTCAATACGCTGCTCAACTTCGCAGTCGATCCTGCTCTCACAGCGCATTAAAACCTTCGCAACTAAATCAAGAGGATTTTCGCCATGCTCAACCGTTCCCTCTCATTATCTTCACTACCGCTCGCAGTTTCGGCAGCGCGCCGAAGCTTGCGCCTCTGCCTGCTCAGTCTCCTGCTTTGCACCGCTTGTCCGCTTTTCGCGGATGTCAATATCAAGTTCGATAATCTGAAAGAAGGCGACAAGATCAGCGATATTTTCGTCATCGTCGTGCGAGCGGAGAGTGGCGACGGCATAGACAAGGTCGAGTTCGCGGTCGACGATCAGCTGAAGTTCACCACCGGCAGCACCCCCTACATCTATAAGTGGGACACGATTCCGGAAGCGGAGGGCAAGCACGTCCTTTCAGTTACCGCGATAGACTCGAACGGGGTGAAAAAGACCGTCGTTATGAACCTGACGATTGACAACGAGCTTGACTCCGGAGTGGAATCACTGGCTGCGAAATCCTCTGAAGCTCTCAAGAAAAACGATAAAGTGCGCGCAGTCAACTATAGCAGACGCGCCCTCAAGGCGGATCCGACCAATATTGTGGCGGCGCGCGCTCTGTCTGCAGTGCTTGCGAGTCGGCTGGAGTACGACAAGGCGATCAACACGCTGTCTAAGGCGAAAAATCTGGATATGAGCGTGGAGGCTCTACTGGAACTCTCCTCCTATAGGGTGAAACGCGCCTTCCTGCCAGAGTTTGAATCCGGCGTGTATAAAGAGTTGGAAATCGTCTACGCTTTGCGAAAAAAAGCGGCGGATCTGAATATCCTTCAATTGAAGAGCAAGAACGCCGCATTAAACGACTCCGATTCCAAAGTGCAACTGGGAGACACATACTTCTCAGCCGGGCGCTATAAAGACGCTCAGTCCGAATACAGCGCCATCGCTTATAAAACGGACGCCAACTTCAAAGTTTTGAACCGGCTCGCTCTCTCATACATCATGGATCATCGCGAAGACGAAGCGATCAAAATCCTGAGGACGGGACTTCGAGACAAAACTGCCGACGCGGCGGCAAAGGCTACGGTCGGACTGGCTCTTCTGCGACAGAAAAAATTCGCCGAAGCGAAAGCGATGACGGCGGAGGACGGGGGTAAGGGAAACGCAGCCTGTCTGCTTGTCGCTTCGTTCGCGGATGCCGCCCTGGGGAAAAAAGAACTCGCGCTGCGAGAAGCTTTGAAAGCGCAAGAGACGCTTGGCGAACTTGGGGAAGTGCATTACGCCCTTTCGATGTCCGTCCCGAAGCTCGCTGAATCCGAGCTTGAAATCGTACAGGCGATCGCACTTTCACCGCTTCTCAGCGGTCCTTACCTCGCCTACGCCAATCAGTACGCTCTCGATAAACATAAGGACAATTACGTCGTCGGTTTTGCGCTTGGCGATTTCGTTCTGAAATTCGATCCGAATAACGACAGCGCAAAATTCTTCCAAACGCTTATCCATTTGCAAACGAAGCGCATTCCGGAGGCGGAAACTTTCTTGAGCGAACTGTTGAAAAAAGAACCGAAAGCCCCGGATTTTCAACTTGCGGCCGCCGCCTATTTCGAGATTTTGGAAAAAAACACCGCTTCGAGCGAACGTTTCGAGATAGCCAAGAAACTCTATCCGGAGTTCGCTTCCAATATCTTGCCGTTCAAACCGATGGAGATCGTCAAGGAGATGCTTATCAAGAGGCGCTATCGATCAGAGTTCTTCCTGACGCCCGCTTCGCTCTATCCCTCCTCTACGTCTTCCGCCCCCGTCGCTAACCCTGAAAAGTGACTTACAGAGGCTGGAAGATCTGATGTTTATTGGTCTCTCTGCCCTGGAAGCAACGCCGAACATTGCATAGAAGGAACGCCGGGCGACGAAACTGTCGCCCGGCGTTTTGACTTTATCTCGGCGCTCAAACAAAGTCTTTCCGTTGGCGATAACTCAACCCGCAACCTTGGGAACCTCACCCCCGGCCCCCATA
>JAYVOT010000867.1:0-3900 GCA_043757795.1 Chthonomonadaceae bacterium
GAAGCTCCGTGAAGTTGCTGGGGGTCGTTCCTGATGACGAATCCATTATCACCTCCACCAATAGGGGCGAGCCAGTTTCGGCGTCTGAAGGCACAGTCGCAGGGGAAGCGTTCCGCCGCATCGCCCGACGCCTGAAGGGGGAGGACGTTCCATTCATGGACCTCGAAGCGAAGACAGGCTTCTTTGAGCGAATAAAACAGCTATTTTCAGGGAAACGATAGGTCGTTTAAGAAAAAGGAGAGTTAATATGCCTATCAATTCATTTTTAAAACGACTGCTTGGACTGGACGACAAGTCTGCGAAATCAGTCGCCAAGAACCGCCTGAAGTTCGTGATCGTTCATGACCGAGCCGCGATCCCTCCTGCAAAGATGGAGATGATTCGGAAAGAAATTTTCGAAGTGCTTTCGCGACACATCGACATTGAACCGGGAGCTCTGGAAGTTTCGCTGGAAAGAGATGAAGATACGGACACTGTGGCATTAGTCGCAAATATCCCGATCCGACGCGGCGATCACAGGGAAGAAAAATCGCCGAGAATTTGATTGGAACGATTTGAGGAAATTAAGAAACTCGAAATAAGCGAAATACACAATGCAGGTGAACCGCGAAATACGCGAAACACGCGAAAAAGATGCAAATTCAAAAAAGCAAATAGGAAATTTCAAAAGCGTTGCCGCCCGCAAACTCTGAACCGTTCCCCAACCCACGCCATGAAAAAGCGGGGGAGTCCAGAATTTCCAGATAGCTTATTAATTTTGACTTTCGTATTAAAACTCCGGACTACCTCGATATTATTCAAGGAAGGACTGGGGGGCGGTTCAAAGTTTGGGACATGATCGTATTCCTTTGCATCTCATTTGTATTTGCATTTTTTTTCGCGTGTTTCGCGGTTCTCATCTCCCCTAATTTGCATCTTTTCCCTTTATCGCATATTTCGAGGTTGACTTCGCTTAATCGTTTTCATCGGGGATTTTGAAATGACCGAACAAATCTGGGCTCCCTGGCGCCTCCAATATATCGAATCGACGGATAAGCCGGACGGTTGCATCTTCTGCGTCTTTCCGGCGGAGGGCGCGGAGGCGGATCGTAAAAATTTTATCCTGCATCGCGGACTATTCGCCTACATCATTCTCAACGCATTCCCCTACAGCGCCGGACATCTCATGGTCGTTCCCTATCGTCATACAGCGAACATGGACGATTTTACCGAAGAGGAGATGTTGGAGGTCATGAAATTGACTCTCTTCGGGATCAACGCCCTTAAACGCGCTTTCAAACCCGAAGGTTTTAACCTCGGAGTCAACATGGGACGCGTCGCGGGAGCCGGAATTGCCGAGCATCTGCATTGGCACATCGTTCCTCGTTGGAATGGCGACACGAACTTCATGCCCGTTTTTGGCGATGTGAGAGTCATTCCGGAGAGCTTGGAGCGAACTTACGACCGATTAAAGAACAATTTGGAGTAGGAAACGCCCTCCCGTCATTCGTTTACTGAGGCCCTTGTTCATGGAAGAATCATCAGAAAAAACTAATACCCAACGAATTGAAGAGATCGCAAGCCGCGCTTCGACATGTATGGCTTGCGCACTTTCCAAAACTCGACGCAATGTGGTTTTCGGCGAAGGGAACCCCGATTCGCCTCTCGTTCTCATCGGCGAGGGGCCCGGACAGAATGAAGACGCGACAGGGAGACCTTTTGTCGGCAAGTCGGGAATGTTGCTTGACGAGTGCTTACGAGAGAACGGCATCACTCGCAAGCACATCTACATTTGCAACGTTATCCGGTGTCGCGCTTGCGGGCTGGAAGGCGGACGCATTCAAAATCGCCCCCCCACACCTGAAGAGACGAAATCCTGTCTTCCCTGGCTTGTTCAAACTCTTGATATCATTCAACCGAAGGTCATTCTTTGTCTCGGCGCTCCCTCTGCAAGCGCTATTATTCACAAGGGCTTCCGAATGATGCAGGAGCGCGGGCAGTGGTTCGAGTCTCCCTACTGCCGATATGCGATGGCGACTCTACACCCCGCCTATATCTTGCGACAGGAGGGCGAGGCGTACGAGGCGGCGCGGAAGAACTTGGTCAACGACATCGCGGAGGCTCGAAAGAAAGTGATCGAAGCAAAGAAAGAGCCGCCTCAAACCCTGTTTTGAGCGCGGCGGAGCGTAGGGTCTTCAGAACAAATTCCGCAAATTATCACCGCTGCAATCCGGCTTCGCCAAATGCGATTCGGGTTTCTAAAAGGTCCTACCTGTGCCGGACGCTAAAAGCGTCCGGCACAGGAACGGGCGTCCTTCTGACACGAGATCAACAGGAATTTTCGTTGCCTTGTGTGCGAAGCACATAGGGCGGAACGTTGCCGAGCGCCACTTCGGACTCGAAGCGTAGCCGAAAAGTCATCACCCAAAGTGTTGACAATTTTCCAACACTTCACGAAGACCGTTCAACAGTGTCAACCACAAATTCCATCAAATATGACTCCTGATTTTGATGAGTTTTTGTGAGTTTTTGTAAAATCGGATTTTTCGGCGACGTTTCTTAGAATGCTGTATAAGCATACGCACTTCGAAAGCAGTCCGGTCGGCGCGGAGCGCCTTTGAGACGGGCTTTTCGAAGCCCGTCTCTGCTCCGATGGTTACTTGCAGCGAGGCGTTGCATCTTATCGGCGTAAGTCATAGCAGTACGAAAAGTTACTCGTTAGCCAAAAGGACAGCCGCTTCTTACCCCTCGCTACTCACTCCGCCGGTCTCCATGTTCGAGTATCCCGCTTCGCCGTGCTGAGTGAGGTCCAATCCTGCGTCCTCTTCCTCCTTCTTCACTCGAAGCCCCATCGTCGCGCCAAGAACTTTGATGAGAACAAAGGTGACGAGCGCTGCGTACCCCCCGGAGGCTCCTATCGCGATCAGTTGCTTGCCGACAAGCGTGAATCCCCCTCCATAGAAAAGACCGTCCGCTCCTGCGCTATTGATGAGCTTGGAAGCGAAGAACCCGGTCATCAACGCCCCGAACATTCCGCCAATGCCGTGAACTCCGAAAACATCCAGAGTGTCGTCAAACTTGAACGCGTGCTTTAGTTTGATCGCGAAAAATGAGACGCAAGCGACTCCTGCGCCGATTACGATTGCGGCAAGCGGGCCGACGTAGCCGGCTGCGGGAGTGATGGCGACGAGTCCGGCGACGGCTCCTGTCGCGAATCCTAAAGCAGTCGGCTTCTTGTAAGCCTTCCATTCAATCATCGTCCAAGTCAGTCCGGCGACGGCGGCGGCGATATGCGTCGCAACGAAGGCGGAGCCGGCCAATCCGCCTGATGAGACTGCGCTGCCTGCGTTGAAGCCGAACCAACCGAACCAGAGCAGAGCGGTTCCGATGAGCGTCATCGGCAAGTTGTGCGGGCGAAGCTCATCCGCCGTCGAATGTCCCACGTTTCTCTTTCCAAGCAGGATCGCGACCACCAACGCGGAAACGCCGCTGCTGATATGAACGACTGTTCCTCCTGCAAAGTCGAGCGCGCCGAGTTTTCCCAGCCAACCGCCCTGACCCCACACCCAGTGCGCAATGGGGCAATAGACAAGCGTCACCCACAGTGCGACGAAAACGACATACGTGGAGAATTTCATGCGCTCAGCGATAGCGCCGCTGATCAGCGCAGGCGTGATGACGGCGAACATCATCTGATAAATCATGTAGATAGAATGAGGGATTGTGGAGGCGTAGGAGGAAGGATCTTGCGACACTCCTTTCAACAAGCCAAACCATTCCAAACCGCCTATAAAAGGATTTCCCGGGCCGAAGGCCAACGAAGAACCCCATAAAACCCAGATGATCGTCACAATGCCTAGAGCGATGAAGCTCTGCATGAGCATGTTCAAAACGTTCTTCGCACGTACCATTCCGCCATAA
>JAYVOT010000868.1:0-3898 GCA_043757795.1 Chthonomonadaceae bacterium
TGAAGGAGGAAAACGAAATCCTAAAAAAGGCTGTGGGTATCTTCACTGTCCGCCACCAGTGAGATACCAATTCATCAAAAAAGAGAGGCCCAACTTCTCGCTTTCCGCACTCTGCAGGACAATGCAAGTCAGTAGAGCAGGATACTACGCCTGGAAAGACCGCAAGCCAAGCCAGCGCCAAATCCAAAACCAGGCGCTTTCAGAAAAGATCAAGACGATCTTCCAAGAGAGCAAAGAGACCTACGGAAGTCCGCGCATCTACGAGGAACTCAAAGAGAGCGGCGTTGATTGCAGCCAAAAACGAGTCGCACGACTGATGCAGGCTCAGAACATCAGCGCAGTCGAACGCAAACGTTTCGTGACCACTACCGACAGCGCTCACGAAATGCCAGTCGCAGAGAACCTGCTCGCACGCACTTTCGAAGCGGAAACGCCCGACACAAGGTGGACTGCCGACATCACCTATCTCTGGACAGAGCAAGGATGGCTCTATCTGGCAGTGATCCTCGATCTGTTCTCTCGCAAGATCGTCGGGTGGTCCATGAGTGAAACGATTGATCGACATCTGGTCGTTTCCGCTCCTGAGGCGGCGACATCGAGTCGTCATCCTGTCGAAGCTCTCCTCTGTCATAGCGACCGAGGAAGTCAATATGCGAGCGACGACTACCGGAAACGGCTCAAAGCGAACGGGATCGTGTGCAGCATGAGTCGTCGAGGGAACTGCTGGGACAACGCTCCGACAGAGAGTTTCTTCGCCGGTCTCAAAAAAGAGATGACGCATCGCACCTACTTCTCGACAAAGGAACAGGCGAGAAGCGCAGTGTTCTTCTGGATCGAAGTCTGGTACAACCGCAAACGTCGTCATTCGACGCTGGGCTATCTCAGTCCGGTAGCGTTCGAGGAGAAGTATCGGAAGCTGCAGTCAGAAGCGGTCGCCATGTCGGAGAAGGTTGAAACGTCACGTGACGCTTCAGGAGGCGAATATGCCTCAAGTTCGTAAATACGAGAGCCGAGCCGAACAGCAAGCGGCTTATCGTCAGCGAAGATTTCTTGCGGAACAGGCGGTTCTTTCTCAGAAGAACTTGCCTGCCCTTCCTGCGATCCCATCGATCCCTGGGCATGCTCGTTGGAAAGCAACTCTTCTTCTGGCGCACGAGCTTCTTTCCGGAGCGGCTGGTGAGATGCAAGACTATCATGACGACCGAACTGAGCAATGGCAGGAGAGCGCAAGAGCGGTGGAAATGCTCGAAAAAGCTGATCGCCTAAATGAGATTGCTGAGGAGCTGCAGTCGTTCGAATAACCTCTTTGTCAACACGGAAATGCTGACAAAGCGCAACCGGAAATCATATCGCGAAAAAAAGTTTACCCCTGAACCAAATGTCTATGAAAATGGGGGAGGATCACAAGGACATTTCGTCCTACGGAGTTCGTAACATGAGTTAATGGAATTTCGCCCATCGACGTTGGCTCGAATGGGCAACGTTGCCAATTGCATTCATCTCAAACTCCCTGGTTGAACAACTATGCTTAGCCTAATATTTGAAGTTCAATACCCGTCGCTGACTTCCGGATTACAGCTCTTGCGGTAGTCGCTTCAATCTTTCGTTCTTTCGTTTCTCTGATGCCCGATTCCTACCGGGATTTTCACTTCTCATAAACAGTCACGACAGGGAGGGCGTAGAGTAGATCTTCCGGCAAATGCGGATCGTTGCGATTCACTCCCAGCACGGCGGAAGGCTCGAAAACGCGAGGACGATATTGAGATTTCACTTGCTCGACGAAACGGGCAGGCTCGGACAGATGCAGGCGATTGACCTCGTGTTGGGTCTCAAAACTTGACAGGACTACATAGTCCGCAGGCGGAGACAAAACGGAGACGTCCCACTCCGAGGCGGGGATTCGGAGTTGAAATCGCGTCACCTCGGCGGCAGCGGCCAGGCGTTTTCTAGGGTCGGGCGCGCCGAAAAAAGGAGAAAGCGGCGGGCTGTAGAACCAGGGAGTCTTTGCAAAAGCGATTGAGGCTCCCTGTTTCGCGTTTGTCTCCAGATAGTCAGCGGCAACGTCTCGCGGATCCGGCAACGTGAAGGCGCGAACAAGGGTGAAAGAGTATGCCAGAGTGTAGAGAGCGACGCAGATTCCGAAGATCGGCGCAGTCTTTCTAAGCCAACCGGTGCAAAATGGTTCGAGGGCGAAACGCGCCCCAAGAAGGCAAAGCGCCGGGTAAAGAGGAATGAGGTAGCGAGCGAATCGGACGGCGGACAGCCCGGTTAAGGCGAACGAAACAGTCACGAAAATGAGAAGCGCCCAGTCCGCGGAGGAGCGCTTCCAACAGGCGTATCCTACTCCCGCGAACACGAGAGCCGTCAAAGGCAGTCCCAACCCGAAGGGAAAAGAGACCGCGAAATGATAGATCCAGCCCAGACCGGTGTTCACGAAAAGCAGTCCATGCCCGGTGCGCGAATGCTCAAAAAGCTCATATCTCAAGCCGGTGGCGGGCAGGTCGCCCTCCCAGAAAGAATGCGGGTTTAACCAGGGCCCGGGGCAAGCGATCAAAAAGACGACTACTGTCGCGCCCAGGAGAGCTGACAACCGCAAACTAAGCGATGTGCGAAAGCTTTTTATTTGAGGCTCCAGGGTTGAGCTTCCAACGTCAATCTTCGAGAAATTCGCTAGAAAAATGGCGGTTATCGGGGCGAGAAGCACAACCCCGGCGGTGTACTTTGTAGCGGTTGCAAGTCCCGTCCAGACTCCGCAAAGGAAGAGCTCACGCAATACGTTTTTTGGCAAAGTCGACTTGAAGCCGGGTTGAGGAACGAAAGCGGACAGCAATCTTGAAGATTGTTGCAAAGCGAGAGTTACAAAAAAAGCAGCAGGGACATCGACAGTTAGATAGTGCGCATGAACGACTGCAAGCGGCGCGATTCCATAAAGCAACGCTCCGAAAAGCCCGACTTTTCTCCCAAAGACGCGCCCGCCCAGCAAATACAATGGAATGACGGTGGCAGCTCCCATAAGCGCCGTTACGACGCGACCGGCAAGAAACAGACCTGCTGTTTCCCGCTGATGCAGTTGAAGGTATTCCGTTTCAGTGTCGGCGACAGTTGCGGGGGCGACTGGAATCCAGTTGTAACTCTGCCCGACCGTGTGCGAAAGACTCACTAGGTAGAAGTAGAACGTTCCGTAATTGTAGAAACCAGTGTCCAGTTTGAGGTGAGGAATGTCGACCCTCTGCGCCGCATTCAGGTTGATTCGCTCGTCCGGATGGTAGGTTGCGAGAGGATGACGGGCGTCCGGCAGGCTACACCCGATCCCCCAGAGTCTGAGAAACAGAGCGAGCGCAACTACGAATAAAAGCGCAACATTGAAGCGCCAATCACGTTTGAGGGCGGATCCGGACTCAGGAAGCGCTGTGCAGGTGAGAGCCGACTCCCGCGCCGCTTTATCGGCGGACGAAGTTTTCGTCTTGTCGTCCGCTTCGTTCCTGTCAATGTCGGACAACGTTCGTTCCGATCTGAATGTCAAGAGCACGCACAGGTTTAGACCAGGGGGAGAACCATGCCATATAGACGACCATCCCAATCAAAAGCAGTACGACCGCGACGCGCCCTTGAAACAGACGCGTTCGATATCGTTTGCGCTCGTTGGGGGTGGCTCCACCTTTCAGAGTTCTCGTTTTTGGCAGGTCTTTTCCATCCCGACGCGATAGCGGAATCGACTGTCCGATTTTCTCTCTATTCAACTCTCATCTCCTCAATTTTCTTTCTAAGAAACCGCGAAATGCAAATACGCAATCAATTCGAGAAAATACAAATGCGATATCAACCGCGTAACACGCGAAACACGCGAAACACGCGAAACACGCGAAACACGCGAAACACGCGAAACACGCGAAACACG
>JAYVOT010000869.1:0-3892 GCA_043757795.1 Chthonomonadaceae bacterium
CATCGGGAGTCCACATGTGGAAAGGAACGAGCGCCGCCTTAAAAGCCAGACCTGCCATCAGCAGAGCGATTCCGGTCATGAGCATAGGAGAGGGAGGAGCTCCCTCCAACGATTTAGCCAGGATCGCCAGGTTGGTGGTTCCGCCGCCGCCCGCCGCGGCACCGGCGGATCCTCCATAGATCAAGGCAATGCCGTATAGGAGAAAACCTGCGGCGAAAGCTCCCAGCAAAAAGTATTTGAGAGCCGCCTCTTCGCTCTTTTCTTCGGTTCTCGCGAATCCCGCCAAAACATAGAGCGCCACTGAAAGCGTTTCGAGGGCGACGAAAAGCACGATCAAATCATTGGCGGAAGCCATCAACATAGCCCCGCAGGTAGCGAAGAGTACTAGCGCATAGTATTCTCCGAGATGCAAGCGCCTATTTTCGAGGTAAGTCATTCCAAGCAAAACAGACAGAGCGGCTGTCACGAGCAAAATGAGTCCGATAGCGTGAGTGAAGGCGTCCGAAGTCACGGCTCCCTGAAAAGCGAAGCGCGTCTTGCCCTCCATATCGTCCAGCCCCTTCCAGGCGAAGAAAGCTGCGACCACAGTGCCAGCGATAGCCAACCCGCCGCTGAGTCGCTTGTCTTTTTGCCAGAGAGGAACGCACGAGTCCAACAATAGAATGAGCATTCCGGTGATAGCGAGTAGGATGACAGGCAGAACGGCTTTTATGCTCTCGATGTTGTCTAAAATTAATCGTTTATCGATCATTGGCGGCGTTGTCCATCCTCTCGCACAGGTGGCTCATCTTCGATTCCGAGTCTATGGTTTTCGCCCTGCGGCGTCGTTTCCTGCATCGGAAGGTCTTTCCGAAGGGGAGTAGGATCTATAATATTGCTCAAAAGCGTCTGCTGTCTGTAGACCGGCACGGTATCAGTCACCATCTCTTTTCCGTACCCAAGAATGGCTTCAGTAGAATAGGTCAGGCGGTCAGTAAAGAAGACGCTTCCCAACCCAATCCAAAAAATAAGTCCGGCAAGCGGAATAAGAACCGCCATCTCTCTTTTTGAGAGGTCGCGCATCCTCTCGTCTCCGACATGGGAAATTGGGCCAAGCATGATTCTCTGGAACCACCACAGCATATAAATTGCGGAAAGCACCATGCCTGAAGCCGCGATAGCTGTGGGAATCGGGCCGGAAAGTTGCGACACCCATGAGCCGAGAAGAATTGGGAACTCTCCGACAAACCCATTGAAGAAAGGAACCGCGATACTCGCAAGGGTTGCAATGAGAAGGAAGGTCGCCATCATCGGAGCGGACTTTTTCAGTCCGCCGAAATCCGAGATTAAAGTGGATCGCTTCCTTTCTTGCAACATTCCCACGATGAAAAACAGCATGGGAGTCGTAATGCCGTGGTTGATGCACTGAATCATCGCTCCGGTCAGACCGACCCTCGTGAAGGAGAATATGCCGAGCATGACGATTCCGAGGTGAGCGATGCTTGAGTAAGCGATGAGGCGCTTGGAATCGGGTTGAGTAATGGCGATCATGGAGGCGTAGACGATAGCGATCACGGCAAGCGCGATGAAGAGCATCGAGTTCTCTCTCGCCTGCACCGGGAAGAGAGGGAGGCAGAACCGAATGAAACCGTAAGTTCCCATTTTCGCCATCAGCCCGGAGAGCAGAACTGTTGCCGCAGTCGGCGCTTCGCAATAGGCGTCGGGTTGCCAGGTATGGAAGGGAAACATTGGAACTTTGATCATGAACGCTAGCGAGAAAGCGGCGAACATCCATAGAAGCGCCTTTGGATTTGCGTTCACTAGAAGCTGTCCCGGTCCGCCGGAGTGATCTGCAAGCGCAGTCAGATCAAAGGTTCCGGTCGTATTGTAGACGCCGATGATCGCCACTAGCATTAAGACGCTGCCGATAAAGGTGTAGACGAAGAATTTTACAGCCGCCTTCGCCCGATTCGCCTGCCCAAAAACTCCAATCAGGAAGTACATCGGAATGAGCGTCGCTTCCCAGAAAAAGTAAAACAGCACGAGGTCGAGCGAGGTGAAAACCCCTAGTATGCCGCTCTCCAAGAGCAATAGGAAGATCATATACTCTTTGAGGCGCTTCTTGACGTTGAAAGAGGCGTAGATGCAAAGCGGAACTAGGACGGTCGTAAGCATGATGAGAAGGAGGCTGAAGCCGTCCACTCCCATTCGGTAGTGAATATCGATTTTGCCGAACGCCATCCACTTGAAATCGTCCACGAACTGCATTCCGCTCCGTGTGAACGGGTTGAAATAGTGCGCTTGGAATGAAACGAACAAGGTGATCGCCAAGAATAGCGTCATCAGGGAAAAGCCCAGCGCAACCCAATTCACGAAGGCGCGATTCGGATCATCGACTTCTTTTCCTCCGTCCGACGGCTGATCCGCGGGACTTGGCAAAACCATGAGAATCAACGCTCCCACAAGCGGCAGGAAGGTCAGAAAAGAGAGTATTAAAGGGACGGGAGTTTGAGTCATCGTTTCCTCATAAGCGGCTGATGCTAGCGGCTGATTTTGACCCAGTTGTAATAGAGACTGACTATCAAGGCAACAACGCCGGCAAGCATTACGAAGGCGTAATTTCGGACATAGCCTGTTTGCAATCGGCGCAGTCTGCCGCTCACGAAATCCGTAATTTTCGGAACTAAGTTGACTGTTCCATCGATAAGCATCACGTCGACCTTGCTCCAAAGAATGTTCAAGCTCAAGAAACGACCGACTTTATCAATAGTCTCGTAAATAAGGTCGAACTCCCAGTTGTGATTTAAGAACTTGATAAGACCGTTGTTTTCTCTTTGTTGATTCGTCAACAAAGAGCCGGATTTTCTATGCTTCTGATAGAGCATTCGCGCCCAGACCAGTCCTCCGATCGCAATGACGCCGGAGATCAAATACCCGATGATCGGACTGAAAAGCTCGTGTCCCGTAACGATGCCGCCGGTTTTTTCCAACGAGGCGATCGAAGGCTCCAAAAATCGCTTGAATAGATCCGTAGGACCCAGGATGAGTCCTGCGAAGACGGAAAGCCCTGCAAGAATGTAAAGCGGATACATCATCGAGTTGGGAGATTGATGCAGATATCCCCCGTGATTTTCCGAGTCTTGGAGATCGTGGGAGACGACGTGATCTTCGTTGCTGTGATGTTGATCGGCGAGTTCGCCGTCCTTCCACCTTGCGTCGGAATAAAATGTTTTCCACATCAGTCGGTTCATATAGAAAGCTGTCAGCAAAGAGGTGAGCAGCCCGAATCCGTAGAGGAGCCAACCTGTATTCCAGGGAGACCGAGAAGCGCTGTACAAAATTTCGTCTTTGCTGAAGAACCCGGAAAGCAAGGGAAAGCCTGCAATCGCTGCAGTTCCGATGAACATTACGAACCAGGTGTTTTGAATCTGATTTTTAAGTCCGCCCATCTTCCGCATGTCTTGCTCGCCCAGCATCGAGTGGATCACGGCTCCTGAGCCGAGGAAGAGCAGGGCTTTGAAAAAAGCGTGCGTTGTGACATGAAACATTCCTGCTGTAAAATCGCCGACGCCGCAGGCGAGAAACATATATCCCAGTTGCGAGATCGTGGAATAGGCGAGAACTTTCTTGATGTCCGTCTGCACAAGCGCAATTAACGCGCCGACAATGGCAGTCGCCAAGCCTAAGTTCGCAACGACGCTCATCACCTGCGGAGCTTGAACGAAGAGCCAGGAGCAGCGAGCGAGCATCACGACGCCCGCAGTCACCATCGTCGCGGCATGTATCAGCGCGGAGACGGGGGTCGGGCCAGCCATCGCGTCCGGCAACCACAGGAAGAGGGGAATTTGCGCTGATTTGCCGATAGCTCCGATGAGCAGCAAAGCGCAGATCACCGACACAGCGGGCATCCCGA
>JAYVOT010000870.1:0-3887 GCA_043757795.1 Chthonomonadaceae bacterium
CAATTCCAGAGGACGAGATTTGGAGGCGAAGGGTCATTAGCAGTTAGGGAACGTCGCAAGCGTTGAATTCGCTACAAAAATCCCAAACGAAGCACTCTATTCCCCAAAGTTTGGGGGCCGCGTGGAGTGCTGGGAGGCGCAGTTCGCTCAAGAATTCCAGTCCCAACCTCAAAATTTCGCCACATCCCCTCCCTCACTCCCCCAATGCGAACGCCACGAACGAATCGCCCGACTTCGTGCGCAATTTGCCGCCCCCGCCGCAGGCGATGACCACGAACTGTTTGCCCTTCACGGAGTAGGTGCAGGGCGTCGCGTAGCCGCCTGCCTCCAGTTTCCACTCCCACAGGAGTTTCCCGGTCGACTTGTCGAAGGCGTGGAACTTCTCGTCCTTCGTCCCGCCGATGAACACCAATCCGCCCGCCGTCGTGATAGTTCCGCCGAAATTCTCCGTGCCGGTCGGGGCGATTCCCTTCGCGGTCAGTTCGGGATACTCGCCCAGAACGATCTGCCAGGCGAACGTCCCCTTGCTAACGTCTATCGCCGTCAGGAGGCCCCAGGGCGGCTTGATCGCCGGGTAGCCATTCTGATCGTTGAAGTACGTATAGCCCATAAAGTCCATTTGCCCGGAGCTGTTTTTGCGAAGTTGATTGATGTACGGCGTGTTATTCGAGTTCACGAAAAGCAAGCCTGAAGTCGGGTCGAAAGACGCGCCGCTCCAGTTCGCGCCCCCATGAAATCCCGGCGTCACGATGGTTCCCTCCAGGCTAGGGGGCAGGTAGGGCGTTCCGAACCGATGCGTCGCAAGTTGCTTCAAAACATCGTCATGCGCTTCCGGAGAGAGGTTCGTGATCTCCGCTTCGGTGAAGAGTTGGCGCGAAAAGGGCGGCGGCGCGACCGGTTCAGGTTGCGTCTCAGAAGCGACTTCGCCGGGAATGGCGGAGGGCGCTGCCGGAACCTCTCGGATGTCGAAGAGCGGCTTTCCCGTTTCGCGATCAAACACGAAGAGGAAGCCTGTTTTGGTTGGTTGAGCCGTCGCGTCAATGGTTTTGCCGTCGCGTTTTAGGGTCACGAGTACGGGCGGGCAAGGGTTGTCGTGATCCCAGAGATCGTGATGAACCTCCTGGAAGTGCCATATTCGCTCTCCGGTGCGGGCGTTCAGCGCCAGAGTGCAGTTCGCGAAAAGATTCGCGCCCGTTCGATCCGCCCCATAGAAGTCGGAAGAGGCGGAACCTGTGCCGCAAAAAAGCATCCCCCGTTTCTCATCCAACGTGAAGCCGGACCAGGGGTTGACGCCGGCGCGTTCCTTCCAGGAATCGCCTTTCCAGGTCTCATTTCCAACTTCGCCGGGGCGCGGGACGGTGTGAAATCGCCAGACCTCCGCGCCTGTCAAAACATCGAAGGCGCGAACGTCGCCGGGCGCGCCCGGTCCGCCTTCGCTGCTGATCATTCCCAACATGACTTTGTTTTCGAAAATCATCGGGGCGGAAGTGCTGCCGTATGCGAACCGAGAGAGGTCGCGTTCGATCCCCTCGCGCAGATTGAGGATGCCGCCCTTGCCGAACGTAGGATCGAGCTTGCCCGTGAGCGCGTCCAACGAATAGAGATATCCGTCTGTAAATGAGACGAGGATTTTGCGCTTCCCGCCTTTTTTCCCGTCCGACCAGTACGCGACTCCCCGGTTGACGCCTCCTGCTTTGGATGCGAACTTCCACATTTCCGTCCCGGATGCGGCATCGAGCGCGACGACCTTCAGGTCATGAGTAGTGAGATACATCACCCCTTCAATCACGATCGGCGTGCATTCAATGGTCGATCCGGAGGCGATTTCTCCGCCTCCGTGATAAGTCCAGGCTGGCTTGAGGTTTTTGACGTTCTTGCGATTGATCTGGGTCAACGGCGAAAAACGCATCCCGCCTTTGTCGTTCCCGACGTTTGACCAGTCTTGCGAGTCGCGTTTTCGCCGAACGTCGTTTTTGACTTTAGAAGAACTTTTCTTTTCGGCATTCGCGTCAATCGGCGTTCTCTTCTCCGGAGTTGCGAAAACGCTCGACTGAACGAAGCCGACTGCCAAAAGCACGAAGCCTACCGAAATTCCGTCCCAACAATTCATGTCTCTTCCCCCTGAATATCTATATGAATCAGAGTTCGTTAAAAGTCGGGCAATCCCCTGCATGGAGGCGCAGGAAATCCGGACGAGGCGGTAGTTGAAAGCGTCCGACAAAAATATGGACGTCCTGCTGTCACGCAAGATACAAAAGCGACTCCAGGGACGGGCAGTTCACTTCCCGAAAGCGCCAATTCTTCCCCTAAAATTACGCCACTGAGCAACTGATGCGGCCGAACATTCGGGTACGATTTACCGCACTGTTAGGCGTATGAGCTGATAATTGCCGCCCGACAGGAGTGCAAGCAGGAGATCGGGGCGATTTGAGAGCAATGAAGAGACATGATTCGTTTTGATTCGCCTATGCAGGATGTTGGGCCGAGACGAATTCAAGGCACACTCCGATTGCGAAAGGAAACTGTTCATGAAGGGGCGCATTTTAATCACGGCGAGAGCGTTTTGGAAAAGCGGCGGGGAAGCGGAAGTTTTGTTGAACAGAGAAGGGTTTGAAACGGTACGCTCGCCGAAAGCGGGACCTTTTCCTGCAACTGAACTCATTCCATTGCTCCAGGGCTACGATGCGGTCATCGCCTCCACAGACGAATATTCGTTCGAGTTGATGTCCGGCTGCCCTCAATTGAAAGTCATCTCGCGATGGGGCGTCGGGTTCGACAGCATCGACCTCGCCGCTGCGACGGAACTGGGAGTGATCGCAAGCACGACGCCGGGAGCCATGACGGATACAGTGGCGGACTACGCCTTCGCCCTGATTCTGGGGATTGCGCGGCGGATCTCCGAGAGCGACCGAATAATGCGCGAAGGAGGTTGGGGAGAGCTGACCGGAGTTCTCGTCTGCGGGAAAACGCTCGGACTTGTCGGATTTGGAGCGATAGCGCGGGGAACGGCAAAGCGATCAAGGGGATTCGACATGAAGGTTCTGGCATATGATCCTTACGTCTCAAATGAAGCTCGACTAGAATTTCCGCAAACGGAGTTCGTCACTCTGGATCGCTTGCTTGAAGAGAGCGATTTCGTTTCCCTCCACGCCGCAGCGACCTCGGAGACGAAAGGGATGTTCAACGCCGCTCGCTTCGCTCAGATGAAACGGTCGGCATACTTCATCAACACATCGCGAGGGAGCCTTGTCGATGAAACAGCGTTGATGGAGGCGCTGACAAACGGAAGTATCGCCGGGGCTGCCATCGATGTCTACTCGAAAGAGCCGCCGCCGCCGGACGCATTGATCCGTAGCGCTCCGAACACCCTACTAACGACTCACAACGCCTTCAATACAGCGCAAGCGGCTCACTCCACGAGCATTTTGGCGGCGCAGAACGTTCTAAGACTTCTTCAAGGCGAGCGTTTGCAAGCGGTTCGGAATCAGGAGGTGTGGGAATCGAAGTCACTGAGGTTGAGTTTAGGTTAGAAACCGGGAAGACCAGTCAACTCGGCATTCTGCGATGCTACGTGCGGTGAACCGAAATTTTTTCAATGCCGTTGATTGAGTAAGCGAGATTTCGACTCACTCGAATTTTTACGCTACTGTCTTTTGGTAAGCGACATCCCGCGACATACGTCCTGAGATTTTTGATCGGCTCCAACATCAAACAAGCCTCTAGCAGTCTGTCGGAGAGAACTCAAAAATGAGCATTATTGGGATTTTCTCATATCACAATCGAACAAATGATTGCCGTTTTGTGATTGTTCAGTCTGAATCCGAGCTAGAATTGCCAAAATTGACACAAAACAAGCGTTTTTTGTTCAAAAGCACTTCTCTCCGACA
>JAYVOT010000871.1:0-3882 GCA_043757795.1 Chthonomonadaceae bacterium
AGAGACGGCATCTGGATAGGAACGAACGCGGGACTTTTGCGATGGCATTTCCGGGAGAAAAAGTGGGATTCCCGGCTCAAAAACAGAACCGTCTACGCAGGAGTCAAAGCGGAAGACGGAACGTTCTGGCTGGCGACATACGAGCCTCCGCAAATCAAAGATGCGGCAGGCGCCAAGATTGCCGGCGGAATTCAGCAAATGCCGATGAACGGTTTTGGCGCAGGAGGAGCGACAACTCCCGGATCGTGGGCGTTGGTCAAATTCACTCCGAAAACTGCAAGCGTGAAAGAGTACGCGATCTCGTTTCCCAACCTGAATCAAAACGCCTATTCGAACTTTCCGGCGCCCGTCATCTCCGGAATGAGTATGAATCAGGGGATGATTTGGATGACAAGCGCGAACGCCACCCCTTACCAGATGAACGCCTCTTTTGCCTTTTTTCTAATTAAAGAGGAAAAATTCGGATTCAGCGCGCCCCTCACGCTGAAACAGTTGGAGTCTATTCCCGATGTCGCCCTCGCCCAACCTACCCTGCCTCGCGGAAATCTGCTCGCCACTCTCCTGCCCTCCCGATTTCAGAGTTGGATTTGCACTGAAAGCGACGAAACGAACTCGCTTGTCGATCTCAATAATCGGTACAAAGACCCCGGCAAGGATACGGACGGAACCCGATGGACGGGACAAGGTACGGAGCTTTTGCACTCGGACGCGACCGGCGTTCAAACCGAGACTTTCAGGATGTCCGGCATTTCATTTCCAACGCAACTTCCCATCACTTGCCTCACCGCATCCGGAGAACTGCTCTTCGTACAATCCGGACAGTCCGTCTATTCCTACGACCTCATAAACGAGAAATGGAAACAAGTCCCCGTTCCGAAAAACAACTACTCGAATCCCTCCGATCAAAGGTTGATTCCAAGCGGCGAAGCCGTTCTAATCGGGAACTCCTGGCAGACTTTACGTTACTTTCCGAAAAGCGAACTGTTCAAAATGGAGAGTTTTTCCGAGAACGTATACAATCGACTGGCAGGAGAGGACAGCGCCGGCGGGATCTGGCTGATCGGGCAAGACTCCAAACTCTGGCGAGCTAATCCTAACACGCGCAATCCGGAATTGTTTCGCTTGCCTGTTCTTTCGAAGGAGCCGAAGCCGATCTATGGCGATTTGCACCCCATCGCTTTTGCTAAGGGCATCCTTTGGTTTCATCAGCGCCATCTGAAATTGGATCGCAGCGCGCTAGTCGGATACGATCCTCTCTCGAAGGAGTGGACGCCTACACTGAATTTGGACTATGGCAGCGTATTTCAGCCTGACACGTTCGAATCCGGAGGCAAAATTTACCTCGCAACGCGGGACGGAAAAGGGACGATACTCTGCTACGATACGCTGAAAAAGGAGTGGGTGAACGACCTGCCGGCTCCGCCGGCTAAGTTCGCGACGAACGGCGTTTCGCTCGCCTCTTCGGATGATCGGGAAGTCTGGGGATTTTCGTCCGGCGGATATGCGGCGTTGCGCTTCGATAGGGAGAAAAAGACATGGGAGAGCTTTCAAATGCCTGAACAGGCGTGGTCTCAACCCTCCGGAAACAACCTCGTTCGCAAAGGGAATGAGCTGTTTCTTGGAACCGGGTTGGGAATTTGGAGCTTTGACACGATTAAAAAAACTTGGAAACAACTGCCGGGAGCGCCGCTTCTCAACGCCAATCTGCAGGTGCGAGCGGCGAATGAAGAGACTGTCTGGCTGACCGGGAACCCGAATTTCGGCGGACAAACGTTCATGATTCGTTTTGACCGTAAAACTTCAGCTTGGACGCGTTGGACGCAAGCGGAAGGGCTGCCTGTCAATAGCGGGTGGGAGCAGGTCGTTCCCGACGGAGTCTCTTGCTGGGCTTTGGATGGTTTTGGAAAACTATATCATCTCAACTTGAAGAGTGACCTGTGGGAGAACATCTCTACTTCAAAAGGAAACGAGAAAAACCCGGCGCTCTTCTCGCAAATCGTGCCGGATGGAAAATGGGTCTGGTTTCAGATGAAATTGAACCTTAATGTGCCCGATGGAGAAAAAAATCCGTTTCAAACAGGAATGATCGCTCGATACGACGTTGAAACCGGAAACTTTGAAGCCCTCAGCCCTGAACCCGCCCATAAATACTTCTCGCATCGCCTAGAAGTCGACAAAGAGGCAGCATGGGTCGCGACCTCCGACGGGCTTTTCAGGTTCGATAAAGGCACGCTCTCGTGGAAAGAGGCGCTCATCCCCCACGCGCTGACTAGCGTGAAAGCCTACGAAATTCTTCACATAGAACGACGCGATAAAGATCTTTGGCTGATAGGAAAAGACAGCACGATTCGAATGGAGCTATAGCGGATCAATGGTGCGAAGTCCGCTCTGGGAGGTTGAAACTCGACTGTCTTCGCGCATTCACGGAATCCGGGAGAACGTTGGGCTTTGAAATACCCGTCACTTTTTCAACTAACTCATGTTACGCAAACGACAGAGCGTCATGGGATTCAAAAGCGCTCTCGAAAAAATCATTTGGTCGTCAGGTCTGCGTAACATCAGCAACTAACTTCAGAAAGACACCCGATTATTGCTTCGCGAACTTCAGGCAAGTTCGCAGTCTTCGAGATGTCCCGCACAGCGGCGATTCCGATCGGGTCTTTCCAGCTTTTGACCGCCCTGATGAGAGCCGCGCAAAATGGTTGGCGCGCCTCTACGTTTTGCCATTTTTTGAGATAGCCGTATAGGAAGCTACTCTGGTTCGGGCTGAGATCGACTGCGCCGGGCGTCGCGAGCGCCGCAGTGAGGGCGTTCAACAGTCTTATTGAAGCATCTCCATTTAACTGCTTTGAATATAAGGCAGAACTCCGGAGCGCTGAAACCACTTCCCCTGCAAGTCGAGGGTCAGACATCTCTTGCTCAAATTTTTCAGTACGCTTGTAGGCGTAAAATTCGCCCAACGGCCAGATGAGGAACATTCCTGCCATTGATATCGCCATCAAAGCATAAAGCCCCACGGTTGCCGGATTCGCTCCCTCCTGACTGTCCACCATCGTTTTTACGCCAGGAACATACTGCATTACGATCAGCAAAGCAAACGCTCCGACCATCATCACTGCAAATCCGCCCAACCCGATCCATATCCCGATTGATCTGGCGAATGAAATTTTCTTCAATTCGTTGCGTATCGCTTTGAGTTGATCGTATCGCAAAGCAGCCGCTTTCAGGGGAATTTCGGGGTCCTTCCACTCCCCTTTTCGACGTTTGAATTGGGCATAAAACAGATAAATGAAGTATCCTGCGCTCAAAATAAAGATTCCGATATAGAAAAAAACTACTCTCTTTCCTCTCCTGCTGATTTCGCCTGATTGAGAGATAGCCAATCGGCATTCATGCGGGCTGTCGGGGAGATAGAACGCATTCAATTTTTGACCTATCGGAGTCTTTTTCCATACTTTATATTCCACTGGGCTGCCGGATTTTATCAGGTCAGTCGAGTTGCGAGGAGTGAAAATAAAATTGAGCAGATATTCGGAGGTCTTGCCCCCGGAAATCTCTTTTTTGACCACTGTGGCTTCAACCTGAATGCCTAATCGTCCTATCTTCAGATAACCGTTCAGACGCTCCTGATGCTTGCGATAGAGGTAGGTAGGCATGATCAACATCATAAGCGCTAGAAGCGGAAGTGCGAACATTTGAAGTTTTTTGTTAGTAAGAGCCGTCTTGACCTGGTCCGCCTTCAGTTCATTCAGGTCGCCTTCGGGAGTCGTATTCACCGCCTTCTCGCGCAATAGTTCAAGGATCATCAAGTAGTTCGGAATGGCTAAGCTAAGCTTGATATTTTTGTTGTCTTTTCCACGAACCGTCGTAATCTGAATCGAG
>JAYVOT010000872.1:0-3877 GCA_043757795.1 Chthonomonadaceae bacterium
CAGAATCTCGCCGGTGTCGTCTGAGGAGCGATCATTGACCGCGATCACCTCAAAATTCGGGTAATCAAGATCAAGCAAACTGCGCATGGCACGCGCCACAGTGGAGCTTTCATTGCACGCGGGAACGAGAATGGAGAGCGTCGGAAGTTCAATCAACTCTTTTGGGTCGAAACGAAGTCCGGACATTCGCGGGTAATGCTTCCGAAAGCGCCAGATGAGGACAATGCCTCCGTACCAGGCGAAGCAAACGCTTCCGCTAAGGAGCCTGTGAATCGTCGCCCAAAGAATGAGAGCGTGGTGGAAAGAGTGCCATATCTGGGGCATAATCAGTTTTTATCCGTTGCGATCAAAGCGTTTTTTTTGAGATTCGAGGTCAACTTAGGATCAAGGTCCTCGACTTTCAGTCCGTGAGCTTCCATCTGATGTTGAATCTCGGCGCGATAGGGTTCGATATGTATGTTGATCCAGACCTCCGGGAGAGCTTCCCGAATTTTGTCTTCCAGATTCTCCGCGATCTCGTGCGCTTCCACAAGAGGCAAAGAGTCTTCCATCAGAACATGAACGTCCGCGTGTCGAAAAGCGCCTGACTTTCGCGTCCTCAACTTGTGGTATCCAAGTACGCGCGGATCCTGGTCGAGGATTTTTCCGATGGAGGACACCTCCTCTATCGGCAACCGCTCATCAATAAGATCGCGATAGGATCTCTGCAACATTTTGAGGGACGAAGAAAGAATCAAGATTGAAACAAGAATGCCTGCGACGGGATCCAGCCAGGGCAAGCGAGTCCATTTCGCGAGGAGCAAGCCGAGAAAGACGCCTAATGAAGTGTATACGTCAGTACGAACGTGGTTAGCTTCGGCTTCAAGAGCGAGCGAATCGGTTTTTTTCGCTACCCTTTTGAGGTATACGGAGAGAATGAAACTGATTACTGCAGCAACGCCCATCACCCACAGCGCCAGCCTTAACTCAGGAATTTCATGGGAGGGTCTGGCAAGACGGGCAATGGCTTGAAAGATGATGACGCACGCCGCAACGAAGATCAACAGCCCCTCGAACAAGCCTGAGAGATACTCTACTTTGCCGTGGCCGTAGGGGTGCTCTTCGTCCGGAGGAGCGTCCGAGATGCGAACTGAAAAGAAAGCGACAAGGGACCCGATAAGGTCCGTAGCCGAATGCAATCCTTCGGAAAGAACGCTCACGGAGCCGGTCATGATCCCGATAGTCGCCTTCGCGCCTGCGAGAGAAAAGTTGGCGACGACTGAAATGAGTGCGGCGCGACGCTTTCGTCCGCCGACATCGTGAAGCGGAGTCGGCGATTTCAATTCCGACATGGGAGTCCTTCGAACTTCTGCAAACAGGCAATACTGCCGTCATTTTTACGTCGTTCGCGCTGTCTCAAGTTGATTTAGCCCTTCGTTAATAACGCATCATTGCTGTTATTATAGCATATCGCTAATTTTGACTCTCTACTTCATTCAGGATAGCCGATAACTTATGAGGGGTTTCCTGTTCTCCTCTCACGCTTCCTATGTTGAAGATGCGCCGGACGCTGAATCTCAAGCGTCTTCCTTGACATCTCCGTCTGCATCCTGTATACTTAGGCATAACTTTGCCGGGTAGTGCAGTGGTAGCACGGCTGTCTCTGGAACAGTAGGTCGAAGGTTCGAATCCTTCCCCGGCAACCATTTTTCAGATTAGAAACGGTTCGAGAGTGAAGAACGCATCGGGAGAAATCCCTTTGCGTTTTTTCTTTTTTCGGAGGCGAATCTATGGATCGGATCTCTATTATCCCGGGCGTCTGCGGCGGCGAACCTTTTATTGTCAATACGGAAATTCGCGTCTCGCAAGTGGTGACGTTGATCGAAGCCGGAGTGAAACCGGGATTGATTCACACTCAAATCTTTACGCAGCTCACTGCGGAAGATGTGCTGGCATGTCAATTTTTCGCTTCTCACGATCATCCCGTTCCCTCAGTCACGGTGATCCGCAAGAACGCGCCGGCTGGTCCTCCTGTGGAATATGACCCTGCATCCCGATGGGGAGCCGCGCCTGTCGTAAACGATGAAGAGTATGACCCGGCATCCCGCTGGGGGGCTGCGCCTCCTGTGAGCGACGAAGAGTATGATCCGGCTTCCCGATGGGGAGTCGCGCCGGTCGCGACGGATGAAGAGTACGATCCCGCCTCCCGATGGGGCGGAACGCCGTCTGTCGCTGATGAAAATTACGACCCGGCTTCCCGATGGAGCGGCGCTTCCGGAAACAAAGAAACGGAACTTCAGGCGGAAGGCGAATGGAGCGCGGATACTCCGGCTCCGCCCGGCAAATCATCACAAACTCTAATAAAGAAGAAGAAAAAGTCCTTCCTTAAAAACGATTACGCGACCGGGCACACTCTGAAACTCCCTTTGTTCGGGAAGAGTCTATCTACTCCGAAGTCCCTTATGGTCGCCTGCTTCTTAGCCTCTTTGTGCCTCTGCACTTACTCGCTCTATTCGATCTCCCGAAAACCGCCGAGACCTTCAATCAGACTCTCTCCGGAATTCGAAACGAGGATCGCGATGCAACAGGGAGACGAGGCCTATGTAAAAAGGAAATTCGATGTCGCGGAAAACGCTTATCGACATGCGATATCCATCAACCCAAAAGATTCACGCGCCGCAAACAATCTGGCTCTCGTCTATCAGGTGAAAAATCGTGTCAGCGATGCGGAATTTCAATTTCGATCCGCGCTTGAGATCGCTCCCAACGACTCAACCTATCACTACAATCTCGGACTTCTTTACGCAAGAGGAAAGCGCTTCAAAGACGCCGAGGAGCAGTTTATCGCCGCCATTAAACTAAAGCCGGATGCGGAGGCGCACAACAACCTCGGCGGAATTATGTTTGAAGAGGGCGATTACGACGCCGCGATCGTGCAATATCGCAAAGCTCTACAAATGGACTCTAAGTGCTCTCTAGCGATTTACAATCTGAAAGAAGTGCAACAACTCCTGCGTAGAATGGCTAAAAATCAAAAACAATAAGACTTCAGGCTCAGGATTAAGGTTCCAAATTGATCCTGGCTTATAATAGCGCTCGAGAGAAAAAGCGCGTCTTGCGGACGCGCCAAACTTCGACATGATCTCGTCCTTTCCAAAATACGTGAGGCGGATTGCGCCGAAGCCCGGATTTATCTCTTTGGAATTTCGATTTTCCGACATGTCTTTGCAAAATAGGTCTTTCGGCTTATGACATCTTCGCGGATATCTTTTATAATAGAACTGACGGATAATCGTTAGACCGACGTTCAGTCCTTTATAAGAGAGCGCGAGGAGCGTGCGATGACATACGAAGAGAACGGTGAACAGAGCGATCTGGCTACAAGTTCGAAGTGCGGGAAGTGCGGCGCATTGAGGAGCGACTGGAACACTCTCTGTCCTAGCTGTGGAAACCCAGCGCTGACAAAACAGGAAGCTGAACGTAACGAACTCAGCCACATACCCTATGTGGTTGAGCAAATCGAGGTTTGGAAACGCAAATCGATTCTGACTCCCTCTCAAGCCGAGAGATTGAATCGGGAGAGCGCACTACGCCGGGAGTATCTGCAATCCGCTCTCAAGGATATCCCTGAAACGACTCCTCCTGCAAGTGAATCTCAGTTCGATATTTCCGGGGTCGCTGCACCACAAAGCCCATACTCCGTCTCGCAAATCCTCCCGGCCACTACGATTATCCCTGCGCAAAAATCCGCCGATTTCTCGGTTCCGAGCGCCAGCGAATCGATCCTCAACGTTCCTAGACGACCGTCAACAATTCTTTTCCCCCAGACCTCCAATGTTCACGACCTCCCTGAACAAAAAGACAGTAAAAAAGACGCCGACGAAGAACCCGGCGTATT
>JAYVOT010000873.1:0-3876 GCA_043757795.1 Chthonomonadaceae bacterium
AGTCCTCTTCATCTTCGCAGACTGCAACCCGGGGCGGATTCGAGCGGCTTTAGAAAGTTGTTCTGTAAGGTCTTGAACTTCAGGAACGAACTTAAGCGAATCGGCAAGCCTGATGTCGGAGTCTAGTCGAACTCCCATTTCAACCTTCATCTCCAACATCGCCTTTGCCCGCAAGTTTTCGGCGTTCAGCAACATGCGCCGGGCGTCCGCCTGCTCCGCCTCCGCCCGAAATACCGAGGCTTGGAGTCCCTTGCCCGCTTCGAAGAACGCCTGAGCGTTCTTTATCAGCTCAGCCGCCGCTTCCGATCTCGCCTGCCCGACTTTGACGCCCTCTCCCGCTAGAAGCGCGCGATAGTAAGCCTCTTCGATTTTGAGCGCAATCTCCAGTCTCATTTCTCCTGAATCCAAAGACGCCGCCCGCTCCCTTCCAGAGGCGGCGCGAATCTGATTTTCCAAACGCCCGCTCGTATAGAGAGGTACCGAGAGAGTGAAATTTTGGTCAGCATAGCCCTGCGACGGTGCGACGATGCTGTTTGCAGGCGTGACGCCGGGGGAAGAATTGTAGATATTCGCGAAATCCCCATAGGTCAAGTAGGTCGTTGCTGAAAGTTGAGGCAGTTTTTGACTGCGCACGATTCGAGTCGCCGCCGTCGCCGCTTTGATGTCCGCTTGAGAAGCCCGCAACGTCAGACTCTCTCGGAGTCCCGTTTTCACCGCACTCTCAAGAGTCAACTGTCCGCTAATCGCAGGTCTGTCTGAAGCAAGAGTCTGAGCGAAACCGTTGCCGGCGACAGTCACTCCTACGAGAGTCGTGATGAGCGCCGACAGCCTCTTAAACTCTTCAAGTCTTCTAATATTCATCGTGTCGTTCTTCCGTCTATTTAAATTAAGGGATCATTCGGGATTCAGTAGTATTGCAAAGCGCTTTTTTGTCTCAGGATGGCAATCGGATAATCCAAGTAGCGAGATCGCACGGCAATGAGCTCTCAGGATCAATCTCAAAGACGGGAACTTCCGGTGCATTGACATGGCAGCGTTTTTTGGATCCGAGGAATAAATTTCCGGTCTCGGTGGCGTTCCGCCGACAGCGCTTCGCACAGAACGCAAAGTCGCCAGAGGCGCTTCGCGCCAGTTGTCTTGGAGACGACTCCCGCGTTTGCAGGACGCCCGTTCTCTGCCAGGTGTTTTCAACGACCGGCATCGCACCCGGCTCGAAGCCGACTAGTAAGGCGAGACGTAGCCGTGCCTTGATTTAAAACTGAGATTTTGTGTTGATTTGAACTATACAGGAGGAGCGCGAGGCGTGGAAAAGCGTAAAACAGTACTCAAGGGCGGGGCACGCGGGGATTTGAAGGAGAGACAAACAGTCTTTTCGGGAGCGACAAAGGGAGTTGCGAAAGTGAGAAGGACAGGAGCGCAATCAAAATCTAAACTGAAATGCGAGTAGGTTGGGGCGTTCGCTTCAGACTTTACAGCCGCTTTGAAAACACAAACTGAGGAGGTGCAACTCTCATGAATCGCATCGCGAGCGGAGAATGATTTGGAGGTCGTTTCGCAAAGCGGGGTCGAATCGGACGTGGTTTTTTTGGCGATGCAACAGGCTTTAATCGCGTTCGAGGAGGAAATGGATTTATGTCCCGGATGCTGCATAGTGCAGTTTGAAGGGCATAGATGACCATCCGGGCACTGCCAGGAAGCGCCCGACGCTGACGACATCAGCATGACTGCCAGTGCAATAAGTGAAGCGACCCATCTGTAGTTGTGCAAACCTCGTTTTGCCATTACAACATTATACTGCAAATCAGCGCTGATTCGTTCCTGCCGCCGCAACCCCTCTAAAAGCTTGCAGAATAGTGCGTCGAATGGGAAAATTGAGGGCGAGCAGGAGGATTCATGAGGAGTGAAAGGGAAACTGCGGATAAGCTGAAATTACTATGCGATTAGGAGACGAAGGTGAACAACAGAACATCAAAGTGGATACTGGCAGGTTTGATTTTATCCGCAGGGGCTGGGCTGGGAGCGGCAATCCATGCGCGAGCGCAGGACAAGGAACATCTTGGGTATCAGGACACGCCATTGGTTCCGGGAACGAAGTGGCACGTCCACGACGGACTTCGCCCCCAGCCTAAGGTGATCGAACCGGGCACGGCAAGCACGAACGAGGCTCCCGGCAGGCCGCCCTCGGACGCAACGATTCTTTTCGACGGGAAAGATCTCTCGCACTGGCTGAACGGGAACGGAGCGGCGGCAAAGTGGAAGATCGACGGAGACAACCTCGTCATTGCGCCAGGATCCGGTTCGATCCGCACAACGGATCAGATCGGGGACTGTCAACTTCACATCGAGTGGATGGAACCGACAAGCATTCGAGGTTCAGGACAGGGGCGCGGAAACAGCGGCGTCATCTTCTTCAATAAATACGAAATTCAAGTACTGGACAGCTATAACAGCAAAACCTACCCGGACGGACAAGCCGGCTCAATCTATGGCAGCTATCCTCCGCTCGTCAATGCGACACGGAAGCAGGGAGAGTGGCAAGTTTATGACATTCTGTTCACCGTTCCGCGCTTTGAAAACGATAAATTGACGAAACCCGGCTACTTTACTATCCTGCACAACGGCGTCGTCTTGCACAACCACGCAGAGCTATTAGGCGAATCTTTTCACAGGCAAGCTGCGAAGTACTCCCCGCATCTGGAAAAAGGCTCCCTCTTTCTTCAGGATCACGGCAACCCGATTCGCTACCGAAACATCTGGTACCGAGAGTTGAAGAGCTACGACCAACCTTGAGATTGATCGCAAAAAACGGGGAGATTTCAGAGAAGTGAACCGAGAAATACGCGAAATACGCGAAATACGCGAAAAAAAATAAGGATGCGAACATTCAAATAAACAACTCCAGTAACGCAACCAACAAATCCGTATGTTGAGAACACCCGGCAAATTAATGGGCGTTCTCCAGACGTGAGAAACGCCGAAGGCGTCTTTATCGCTACATCGTTGTCAACAGTCACGACGGGCAAGCCCTTCGCTATAGCGCCTTCGGCGGGAAGCCCTTCGGGGCATGATCCAACCCGCAACGTTGGGAATCGTCACATCGGGCAAGCCGCTTTGCAAATGCGCCATCGGCGGAAGCGTTTTTTGGACATAGCTATGCCGGACCCTCTCACTTGGCGCAAATAGATTGGTTTTTGAGATCCCGGAATCTCGCGTCCGCAGGACGCCCATTTTGGTACAGTCTGTTTTAACACCCGGTCATTTCGTCCTACGGAGTGGGAAACATTAGTGACTAAATACTGCTTATTCTTTTTATGCATTGTCGTCGGGATAGCCGGATAAATCTCGCAATCTCTCCAACTCTGATCAATTTTCCTTGTCAACTCAGAGCATTTGTCCCAAGAGTTCCCAGACCTCTCTGCTGAAGATTGAGGAGAATTATCCCGATTTTTCGCTCAAAACTTCATCGAATCTTCTGACCGTTAACGACGAACCGTCCACGAAGCGAACCGAATGCCTCTTCAACCGGGAAGCCAAAGCGGTGCAAAGCCCTCTGGATGCTTGATATTTCGGACAAAAGGGGAAAAGAGAGGTTTTTTCTGTGGTATCATTAAAATCATAAAACTTTTTTGTACGAAGAAAGGAAAGCCTCATGGACGTACATACCTATAAGGCATGGTGGGAACTCCATATCCGAGTTGCACGCGGCGAGACGCTTACCGCCCAAGAGCAGTCAGAATATGACCTGGGATGTAATGCGTTGGATGATGAAGAGCGCTATGAGGGGAGTGTAGAGGATTTACAGCAGGCTCGCAAGAAGGTGCAAGAAATCGAGGAGGAACACCACCGACTCCAGATACGCTATAACGCCCTCCGAGA
>JAYVOT010000874.1:0-3876 GCA_043757795.1 Chthonomonadaceae bacterium
ACGCACCTGCAAACCGGCGCAGGAATGGCAGTCCTACGGGCAGGCAAGTCCGACTCATGTCCGAAGGACATCCGGCGCGAAGCGCCACTGAGACCGTGATTTTAGTCATGGGATTCAAAAGCGCTCTCGAAAAAATCATTTGGTCGTCAGGTCTGCCTAACATCAACTGCTCAGTCTACGCGTCAATCGTCATTTAAGAGACAGTTCCCTCAATCCTCTCAATCATGTCCATAGAATCTTCGAACTACGTCGTCACCAATCCAACTTGAAGTTTTTTTACTACGGCATAGTTGCAAATATTTTCAGTTCCATGGTTTCTCCGTTGACTTGACTTGCCAGTTTGTGATAAACTTCACAGTAAGAATTGAGATATGGTATTTGGCGAGTCGGAATGATATTTCTTCCGATGCCTGCACAACAGTCGATTGAATTCTGACCGTTACGACGAGGACTAACATTCATGCTCTCCGGCTATCTTCCATTGCTTGCCGTGCTCATCGTCACTTCCGCTCTCGCGATCGGGATGGTTGTCGGCTCGTTTATTCTTGGGCCTAAGAAACCGAACGCTTATAAAGAGACGACTTACGAGTGCGGCATGACGCCGGTCGGGTCTGCAAGAGAGCGCTTCCCAATTCGATTCTACTTGATCGCCATGCTATTCATTGTTTTCGACATTGAGACCATTTTTCTCTATCCCTGGGCGGTCAATTTTCAGGGACTTCCGCACGCAATGAAAATATTCAATTTTGTGGAAATGGCGATCTTCTCCGCCATTCTTTTTGTAGGCTATTTTTATATTCTCGGCAAAGGCGCTTTAGATTGGGACGAGAGCGAACAGGCAAAACCATCTAACGTTATTACGCCGGAACTGCTCGCGCCTCGAGGGCGTATTAAATTTGGAAACGAAGCGTCCGGTACAGTCGATCTCGCCAAAGCGCCGGTTTCAGAGCGACTTCCAGCCTACGGCGCAAGCTCACAGGAAGAGCGCACTCCTGTTGGAAGCAAATCTTAAAGGAATCTTATGTCCGATCAAGCAGCAACATCGCCTGACGCAGTGAAAACCGAGCGACTTGAGCTTCTGAAAATCCGAGAACGCTTTCCGGAGGCGATTATCGGTTTCGATGAGTTTCGGGGAGACACTCGAATACTTGTCAAAAGGGAGTACATTCGAGATATCTGCTTATTGCTTCGCGACGATCCTGAAACTCAGTATAATTTTTTCTCCGAGTGCCTCGGCGTGGACTATCTCGATTACCGCGACGACTACCGGTACGAAGTTGTCTACAACCTTTACTCTGCGCAATTTGAAAAGAACGGCGTTCAAATTGGAACAGGTCAACGCATTTTCTTAAAGGTCCCTGTGCCGGATGAAGACGCAGTCGTGCCGTCAATCACTTCAGTCTACGTCGGGGCGGGTTTTCCTGAGCGGGAAATTTTCGATATGTTCGGAATTCGATTCGAGGGACACCCTGATTTGCGAAGAATTTTGATGTCTGACGATTGGGTGGGACATCCCCAACGTAAAGATTATCCTCTCGGAGGCGAGCGAGTGCGATTCCCGGACGGAAAATTCGGACCGTCGTTGGCGGAAGTTCCTATACAGCATCCCGGCGAGTCTTTCTATGGCAAAACGGGCGACACGCACGAACCGGGCAAAAGGAAAGAGTAGAACGGAATGGCGTTGGATACCCGCCTTGAAGAGCTGAATACCGCTTCCCTCAACATGCAGGGAGTGACCCTTGACGCCCTCGACAACACCACGATGGTGATGAACATGGGGCCTCACCACCCAAGCACGCATGGGGTACTTCGGCTCGTTTTGGAGTTGGACGGCGAGGTCATTACCCGTGCGACGCCCCACATCGGTTATGTTCATACCGGCATTGAGAAGACGATGGAGTTTCAGACCTACATGAAAGCTGTCACCTTGACAGACAGAATGGACTATGTCTCCGCCCACATCAACAACGCCGCCTATGCGCTTTCAGTTGAGAATTTGCTTGGCATCAAACCGCCGCCGAGAGGCCAGTACTTGCGAATGATGCTTATGGAGATTCAGCGAATTGCAAGTCACCTTGTCTGGCTTGGCACTCACTGTCTGGACATAGGCGCGATGACGGTTTTCTTCTACGCCCTTCAACAGCGCGAACGTCTCCTAGATTTGACTGAGATGATGTCCGGAGTTCGCATGATGCCTTCGTGGATTGTGCCCGGCGGACTACGAGGCGATGCGCCGGAAGGCTGGTTCGACAAAGCGAAAGAGTTCGTTGACGACTTTCCGCGCGCACTGGAAGAGCTGGAAAGCCTACTCAACAATAACCCGATTTGGCGAGACAGAACGCAGGGTATTGGGGTTCTCTCCACGGAAGACGCCCTCGCTTTCGGCGTCAGCGGAGCCAATCTCCGCGCATCCGGCGTGCCCTACGACGTTCGTAAAACAAACCCGTACAGTAGCTACGACGAGATCGAGTTTTACGTTCCGACCGGCGAGTTCAGCGACGTGTATGATCGTTTCAGAGTGCGAGTTGCGGAAATGTATCAAAGCCGAGAGATCCTGAAGCAGTGCATCGAGAAGATGCCTTCTGGACCTATCAATGTAGACGACAGAAAAATCGTCCCGCCTCCGCGCGCAGAACTTGATAACAGCATGGAGTCGGTAATTCACCACTTCAAACTCTGGACGGAAGGTTTTCATCCCCCTGTCGGCGAGTCTTATGTCCCATTGGAATCGCCGAAAGGCGAGATTGGTTTTTACATCGTCAGCGACGGAACCAACCGACCCTTCCGAGCGCACCTTCGCCCGCCATGCTTTATGAATCTTCAAGCTCTGAGCACAATGTGCGAGGGTAGGCTTCTTGCGGACGTTGTGGCGGTTATCGGCAGCATCGACATTATTTTGGGCGAAATAGACCGTTAGAAGTAGAACGTGAACGGATTTCCCCGGATCACAATAAGAGATACAAGATATGTCAATACCGCTAAACCCATTGTCAGAACGTCCGCATGAACCTTTGCCGACGCCGCTAAAGGAGAATCGATTCTCCAAGACGGCGATTGCGGAGTTGGAAGAGATCGCCTCTCATTACCCGGAACGGAAAGCGGCCTGCTTGCCGGCGCTCTGGATTGCACAGAGGGAATACGGGGGTTTCCTGACTCCCGCAGCGATTCAAGAAGTAGCGGACTCTCTAAGCCTTTCCTACACGGAGGTAGAGGGCGTCGCGACCTTTTATACGATGTACAACCTGCGCCCACGCGGGAAACATCATCTTGAGGTATGCACCTGCCTGACCTGCGCTGTTTTGGGCGCTTACGAAGTTGTTCATACTCTGGAGCATGAGTTGGGGATCGGATTGGGACAGACCACTTCGGACGGCGAATTCACACTCTCAGAGGCGGAATGCCTGAATTTTTGCGGCGCCGCGACAGTAATGCAGGTAGGCGACAAATATTTCACCCAATTGACGTCCGCAAATATTATGGGATTGATTGACGACCTGCGCAACAGTCCGGAATACACGCCTGCTAAATTAGCCGATTCCATCATTAAAATCATGACGCCTGGTTCAAGTGAAACAGGGGGCGGCAGCTACGATCTTGAGGCGTTGAAGTCTGTAGCAGGCGCAATGCTGTAATGTACCGTCGGGCGACAAACCGCACCGCTGGATTTCATAATCAAAAAACCTGACTCGTAGCCGAGGCGGGCAATAAATTACTCGGTTCTGCCGGGCGCAAAAAGTACCCGGCAGGAAAAAACGTGGGCTTACCACACGCGAGACCACCGGAAAGCGCAAGCCTGTTTCTTGTGCGAAGCGCCGCCGAGACCAAGAATCTCTTGCCCGCCTTTCGCGGAACGTCGCTGAGGCCGTGACTTAAATC
>JAYVOT010000875.1:0-3875 GCA_043757795.1 Chthonomonadaceae bacterium
GTAGGACTGCCATTCCTGTGCCAGTTTGCAGGGGCGTCTCTTGGAGCATACTCCGCACCTTGAGTATCGTGTGCGAAGCACACACGGCGGAACGCCACCTAGACCGTGACTTTAGTCATGGGACACTAGTCATGACGCTCTGTAGTTTGCGGAATGTAATTCTAAAGAAAAATGGATTTGCCGGAGTTCTCGGCGCTTAGGCAACTCCCAAAAATAACTGAATCGATAGTATCTGCGTATTCCACTTATCCGACGTTTTTGCATCGGGCTTGCACGGCAAACAGCCGAAACAACCAGTTCGAATCTCAGGAATATAAATTCCAGGTCTTTGCAGCGTTGCGTGTGTTTCGCACATGACTCGGTCGACTCTCTCCTGTGCGAAGCTCAGACGGCGGAACGCCACCGAGACTTGGAATTTATTCCGGGGAATCCTGTTCACAGGGGGATAGTAGTGTAAAGAAAATTACGCAATCGATGCACTTATTTTTGGACGTTGCCTTAGTTTCGTCGAATCGTTTTTTGGGACGAGGTTGAACAAATGTGAATGCGATTTCGTTCAATGGGAGTTTGCAGATTTCTTCAGATCTTCAAACTCTTTTGGTTTCAACGTTTTCTCAGCCGAACCGAGGATATTCTCAGCCATAGCGGAATTTTCCGCGCGTTTCGCATTTTGCAACAGCGTCTCATAGGTCTTTTCGCTTTTGTCAAAAGCAAGGATGAGAGAAAGCATTTTCGTTGCTTCCGCCTCATTTTTCACTCCGCAATAGGCTTCAAAAGCGTTCCCGGCTCTTTCGACTTCTATTTTTTTCATAACGCTTTCCAATTCTCTGTCTACAGAGATGCCTCTAAACTGTCGATATTGGGTGAAATCCGCCTCAACTTTCGCAACAAGGTTTCCTCCGAACTTCACAAAATCGTCATATCGCTTGTAGGCAATTAGCGTGCTTGAAATAGAGTCGAACACCTGAGAGGCGAATTCGGAACTCTTTTCGCTCTTTTCCAAATAGACTTTGACGCTCAACTCGGCGTCTTCTAAAGCTCTATTGATGGAGATGAAATCAGTTGCGTCGTTGAGATTGAGAGGCTTCTTGTCGAGGTTCAATCCGGCTTTGTCTCGGCGCTCTTTCAAGGCGGAAATTGCCAGCGGGTATCGGATACCCAGGTCCGCAATATAGCTCAACAGGTATGATAGTCTCACTCCAGCATAAGCGGGAACTTTCTTCATGCCGGTATCAAAACACCAGAGATACTCCGCGAGCGCCTCGCCGTATCGTCCTTTCTCGTGAAGCGCTTGCGCGTATGCCAATCTTTTCCCCGGGTCATTTTTATTCGCGCCGCCAAGTTTGTCCTTCGCCCTAGAAAGCGAGTCTCTCCCAGCCAACGCATCCTTTGCCGAGGATAGAAACTCTCTAGGCTCAAGATACCCGACGATGCGATCTATCTCAGAACCATCCGGTTTCAAAAACAAAATAGTCGGATATGCCTCAATCTTGTATTTTGAAGCCAGTTTTGCGTTCTTTTCAGCGTCAACTTTCAAACAGACAAGTTGTCTGGATAGCCAGGTTCGGACTTTCGCATTTTTCCAGGTCGTCTGATCAAGCTTCTTGCATGGAGCGCACCAATCAGTATAAAAATCAATCATAATCCGTTTTTTGGAAGACCTGGCAAGAGTGCAGGCTTTCTCAAAGCTTATCGTACGAAACGCCGACTGAGCTTGTGCGCTAACTGCAAATATATTCGTTAGAAGCAACAGGGTTGCAAAAGTTGAAAAAACGGTTTTCATAGAGGTTCATCTCCCTGACGTAGCGCTGAGCGAGAAAAAAAAATCATTCGTATTGTCCAGCATCGACTCATTCAAGAATTATATTACCTGATGCGTTTGGAACTAACGTCAATCGCATCTTTCGCATTTTATTGAATTCGAAGCTTCCGGGGCTTTGCTTCAGGAGGAGTTGCAGGAGAGAAAAAAGAATCTAAAAATGGGTGTAAGAAGATTTGTCGATTGAAAGCATTCAGTAAAAATCGGCTCTGCCAGTATTTGCAGAGCCGACATATTAAGTAGGGATACGGGGAATCGAACCCCGGTTACCGAGCTGAGAACCCGACGTCCTGACCGCTAGACGATATCCCCAAACTGTAGACGCACTCCTATTCTACTTCAGAGACGGAGGAATGTCAAGAATTTTTTTCATCCTAAGCGAGCGCATCTTAATTTGCCGATCGATTTGAATGATCTGCAGATTGGAACGCCCTGACGATAGCGGAGGACGCCTCCGAAACCGAGAATCCATTCGCCGGAATCAGGATAAAAGCGCTTTTAAGTCTATATCTCAACAAGTCGCGGGTTGTGGGAGATTTTCCAGGCGCATCGATTTCCGAAACGCTATTTTGCCGTTAATTCTCTCCCTTTAAGCGTATGAATAAAAAGTTTATTTTGAATTTTTGAAGGAGAACTCAATACTATGCCCCTTTTGACTGTCGCCCACGACTATATCTGCCCCTGGTGTTGGATAGCACGTCGTCAGGCGGAGAAACTTCGTGACGAATTTCCCACGCTTGACTTGGTTTGGAAGGGATTTGAACTATTGCCGGAGGGACTTGAAGCAGTCTCGACACCTATCGATAAAAACGCCCCGGTAAAACCCGCGACACCTTCAAGATTCGATCTCATGTTGTTGGCGGAGGGTTTGAAACTGCCGGTTCGAAAGCGGAAATACTCCATTTCTCGAAAAGCCCTTGAGGGAGCCGAGTTTGCGTTGGAAGCCGGGAAAGCGGAAGCCTGGCACGACGCAGTCTATTTCGCCTATTGGGAAGAGAGCAAAAACATCGCACAGTGGTCCACATTAAAAGAATGTGCTGAGAAGGCGGGACTGGACATATTAGAATTGAAGAAAGCTCTGGATGAGGGGAAGTATCGAGAGAGAGTGATTGAATATGACGATCCGGCGCACGAAGCAGGGGTCTGGAACGTCCCTACTTGGATGTTTGAGGGGAATTGGATCGCGGAAACGCCATATGTCGTTCTCAGAGAGAAAATCAAACAGTTTGTCGAAGCAAACGTATAGAAGAACGAATTGTTATTCTGCCTCCAATTCATGAATGTTTGATCCTCGGAACAAATTATGGCGAACCTAAAACTATTGCTCCTTCTACATATAAAATACTGAAGAAGGAGCAATAGTTATGCATCGTTACGCTGAGAATGGCGGGGGAGGACCGCCGGGGCCGCCCGGTCCGCCGGGACCGCCTCGTTGGGGTTGAGGATGATCTTTGCGCCAAGTTTTGATCAACTCTTTCTGATCGTCAGTCAATATTTCATCGACTTTCTCTTGAACTGCTTTCTGGGATTCCTGCCGCAGTTGCCTCATCGCTTGTCGGTCGCCGCTGTCCTGTGCTTCCTTAATCTTGACATCCAACTCTTTTTGAGACTTTTCCGCATTCTCGTCCAACTTCTTCTTCTGATCGTCGGTGAGTTTGATTTTGGAGTACAGCCCGAGTGGAATTCTCGCGCTGTTCATGGTTTTGATGTCTTTCAAAACGTCCGGGAGAGATTTTTTTTGATCGTCCGTCAGCAACGCTTTTATTTTGTCCGAGTATACTTTGTCCAGCTCGGTATTTTTCTTCATCAAGTCCTGAAAGACAGCAGGATCAGGCGGACCGCCGCTGAAATCGGGTCGGTTCGCTTGCTGAGCTTTTTTAAAAGCCTCTTGATATTTACCGGCATCGCTCTTCTGCATGTCGGTGAGCTTTAGAACTTCCACAAGAATGTCTACCGGAATTGTTGCGAGAGTCGAAGCGCCGCCGCCTCTGCCCATTCCAAATCCGCCTCGGAATCCTCCGGGAGGGCCGCCGCCGGGGGGCTGAGCGAGAGAGAT
>JAYVOT010000876.1:0-3870 GCA_043757795.1 Chthonomonadaceae bacterium
GTCGGTGGACGCTCGCAACTAAAGACGGTCAGGAATTCTACCGCCCGTACGGATTCAAAGAGCTGTCCTCACCGGAAAAATGGATGGAAATATTTTCCGAGTAGACAGCGAAATACGGAGAGAAAGCCAGGAGATCAAAACCTCGAAATACGCGAAAAAAATTCTATAAACAAAATCGTACGAAGGAAATGCGAAAGCGAACCTGTCAACAAACTCAGAACCGCCCCCAACCCCTGCCTTGGGAAAGCGGGGATTCCAGAGTTTCCCTCTATCAGTCATAATTAATTTACAAGTTGTAGGAAACGATTCCATCGGCAATTTTTCATTCCTCTTTATGAGACCGATCTTGCGCAAGATGCCTTGCACCGGGTCGAAGTAGTCGTCGGCGACGCGCTCCTTCAGAGGAATGATCGCATTGTCAGTGATATGCCGAATCAGATTTCGTCGGAGGCAAGTCGCCTCTCAAGATGTCGATTATATTCAACTATTTCTAGGATCACTTCACTTTGCACCTTCGTGAGGGCTTGAAGATACCTCAGATGCGTATCATTTAAGATTCGGCTCTTTCTGTTCTCACGGAATGAAATCAACTGTCTTCGATTTAAGTGCAACATCTTGATGTGGAATTGCCCTTTATGGGTCAGTCCTTCCAGGATACACTCCTCATTTTCCCTAAAATGTGCTGAAACATCATCAAACAATGGATGGATTAACGTCTGATTTGTTTTTTCATCGTTTTTATTGGGAAAATAGTCAGCTTGTACAGATTGCATCGAAAACATGAGTAGATTAAATTGTCTGTCGAGTCGTCTCCACCTGCTGAAATTGGCTTGAAATGATCTACAGTTAGTTCGCCGCCCATATCCTCTTCGGATATCCCACAGTAAGCACATGAATAATTAAATTTTTCTCGAACCAAATGAAGTTTGGAGTGAGCCATTATCTGGAACCGGAATGAGTTAGATTTCGATTCTTTTGTTGGAGTTTGCTCTCAAGCATGATTCTTTGAGCTTCAAGCTCATCATATTTATCATGCATGATTAGGTAGTTTGCTCGAACTTTTTCTAATCGATCTCTCGAAAATTGCAGCTCTTTCAAGCCCAATTCTTCAGTCTCTTCGCTTTCCAACTCGGCAAGACCGGCGGCATACAAATCCTGTTCATCTTTGGTAAGAGTCTCTTTTTTGGCTGTCCGAATATGCAGTTTACTCCAGACAAGATACGTTTGATTATCCATTGTTAGTCCCTGTCCAACTTATGATACCGTTATTATACGGCAAATTCAGACTAATCTATAAGACCCCTCTCATAGCTTTTTCTTGAGTATGGAGAGTTAAAAATTCTTCTCATAGCGAGTGAAACTTCGTCAGGTCATTCAGGACGGATTCCATCGGCAATTTTTCATTCCTCTTTATGAGACCGATTTTGCGCAAGATGCCTTGAACCGGGTCGAAGTAGTCGTCGGCGACGCGCTCCTTCAGAGGAATGATCGCATTGTCGGTGATATGGATGTGCTCCGGACAGACTTCCGTACAACATTTTGTGATGTTGCAGAATCCGACCCCCGCTTCGCCTTTCAGTTGCTCGCGACGATTGAGGTTGTCCATCGGATGCATTTCAAGCGATGCGATTCGCACCATCTGTCTTGGTCCGAAGAACCTGTCTTTTCGATCATGTTCGCGCAATACGTGGCAAACGTCCTGACACAAAAAACACTCGATGCATTTCCGAAACTCTTGCGCTCTGTCAACATCCATCTGCTGAAGGTCGAACGGCTTCCCTGCGACTTCCGGTTTTGGCACAAGCGGGGGAATTTTAGAAGCCATTCGGTAATTCCACGAAACATCGGTTACTAAGTCCTTTATAAGAGGCCAGGTTTGCATCGGACCCACGTTGATCTGTCCGGATGGGAACTGATCGACACGGGTTTTGCACATGAGGCTCGGACGCCCGTCAATTTCCGCGCTACAGGATCCGCATTTTGCCGCTTTGCAGTTCCATCGGCAGGCGAGCGAGGAGTCTTGCTCCGCCTGAATGCTGTGAATTGCATCGAGAACGACCATTCCGGGGAAAGTTTGAACGTCATAAGCGACGAGGTTGCCGCCGTTGATGTCTCCTCGGAAAACATTGAGCGTGATTTTTGAGTTCATGAAATTACTTGCCTTCCTCGAAGAGCGCTTTCAATTCCGCAGGCATTTCCGGAAGAGCGCGTCGCTCGATTTTGACGGAATCGCCGTCTTTTGTTGCGATGAGATTGATCTTTCCCCAATATTCGTCGTCTTTTGCCGGATGATCAAGTCGCCACTGCGCCCCGCGACTCTCCTGTCTTTCAAGGGCGCATAGCGTGATAATTTCGGAAGTGCGAAGCATGAATCGAAGGTCGCGAGCTGCGTGCCATCCAGGATTATAGAAGTTGTCGCCGGGGACGCTCATTCGCTCAGCTCTTTTTTGCAACTCATGGATCTTATTGAGACACCGAGTCAAACCTTCTTCAGTCTTTGCGATCATGCAGTCCGCCTGCATACTCTCCTGTAGCTCCTGATGAATTTTATAGGGGCTTTCTCCACCCTTCGTCTCAAGAGGTTGGAGTAGGAGATCAATCTCAGACTCGACCTGATGGGCGTCAAAATCGCCCTGCTTGTGAGATTTAGCGAAAGCCGCCGCTCCCATTCCGGCTCTCCTCCCGAAGACAATTATGTCTGAGAGGGAGTTTCCACCAAGGCGATTCGCGCCGTGCAGTCCCGCCGCCACTTCGCCGGCGGCAAAGAGTCCGGGAATTGTCGAAGCGCAGGTTTCGGAGTCCGCTTTTACGCCACCCATGACATAGTGAATTGTCGGATAGACTTCCATAGGCTGTTTGGCGATATCCACATCTCCCAGGGCATGAAACTGCTCATGCATAGAAGGCAGTTTTCGCTTGATGAACTCTTCTCCTCGATGCGATACGTCCAGATAGACCGCTTTGTGTTCCGTCCCGCGGCCTGCTTCGACCTCTTTGTAGATCGCTCGCGCAACAACATCCCTCGGCAAAATTTCCGGCGGTCTCCGAAAGTTTTTCTTGTCTTCGAGCCAGTTTCCCGCCTCCTCCTCGGTTTCGGCGAATTGCCCTTTGTAGAGCGGGGGAGTGTATTCCGGATTGAACATAAATCGTTCGCCCTTGTTGTTCCGCAGAACGCCGCCTTCTCCTCGAACGCCCTCAGTGACCAGAATCCCGCGCACGCCGGGGGGCCATGCCATGCCTGTCGGATGAAACTGTATCATCTCCATATCCAGCAGTTCGGCTCCCGCCTCATACGCCATCTGCAATCCGTCGCCGGTTCCTTCCCAGGAGTTTGAGGTAAATTTGTACATTCGACCCCAACCGCCAGTCGCCAACACGACAGCTTTCGCTTTGAAGATAACGAATTTGCCCGTCTCCCGGTAATACCCGAAAGCTCCGATGACTTGATCTCCCTGCTTCAGCAATTTTGTCAGGGTAACTTCCATATGAACATTCATCCCGGTCCCGACCGCTTTGTCCTGCAATGTACGGATTAGTTCCAGTCCGGTTCGGTCTCCAACGTGATTCAAGCGACGATATTTATGCCCTCCAAAAGGACGTTGCGCGATGGCGCCGTCCGGAGTGCGATCAAAAACGGCTCCATACTGCTCTAATTCAAGGACTCGTTCAGGAGCTTCTTTTGCGAACGTTTCAACTGTTTTCCAATTATTAAGGAAGGCTCCGCCTTTCATTGTGTCCACAAAGTGAACTTTCCAACTGTCGCCCTCGAATTCGCCGTCGTTGCTCTTCATATTATTGAGGGCGGCGGCGACTCCGCCTTCCGCCATAACTGTGTGAGCTTTTCCCAACAATGATTTCATCACGACGCCG
>JAYVOT010000877.1:0-3867 GCA_043757795.1 Chthonomonadaceae bacterium
ACTAAGGAGTCGCCCAACAATTATCGAATTGTTTTCATCGCACATTTGATCTCAAAAATGCTGAAAACTCAGCGCACTTATTGTTGGGCGTTGCCTAAGCGCCGCTACCCTACCGAATCAGTATCTCCGTATCGCCGATGCGTACGAGGTCGCCGGACTTGCAGAGGGTCGGCGATTCGATTCGCGCTCCGTTCAGGTGCGTGCCGAAGCGGCTTTCGAGGTCTTCAAGCAGTAGCCACTCCCTGCTTTTGACCGAGAGTTGGCAATGCTCCCGCGAGATCGATTTGTCCGTGCGAATCGTGAAACTCGCCACATTCGCCTCCGAATCTTCCTCGGAGATGGCGATCTGCCTGCCGATTCGCACGAAGGGCGTCGTCATCTGAAAGAGGCGGCCGTCTTCCGCCCCTGTACGAATCTCCAATAAAAACTGAGGTTTTCCCGCCGCGCCTGCTCTCTCAACAGTCTGCGCCGTCGTTGTCTCTTCCAATTTCAAACTTTCTCCAGCACGATCTCTCGGTCCGGCTCTTCACCGCGCATGACGACAGACACGCCGTCGCCCGGTTGAAAAAATCCCGTGTGCAGTTGCAAAGCAAGCGGCTCTCGAATGAGTCGATCCATCGTACGCTTCAGGTGACGCGCCCCATATTCAATGCTGTACCCCTGTGTCAACACGAAGTCCATCGCATCCGCATCAACGCTCAGGCGGATGTCGCGATCACTCAACAGGCGACGAATCTCATCCACAAGTTTTTCTCCCACCTTGCGAAGGAGACTTTGATCTTCCAACGGGTTGAAGACCAAAATCGCGTCAAGACGGTTTCGCAACTCCGGGCTGAGAGTTTTGTTGACCTCCGCTATCACTTTAGGCGAAACTTTTTGCGTCATCGCCTGCCTGCCGGGCAACCCGATTCTTTTCGCTTCCGTAAAGAGTCCGCTGCCGATATTCGAGGTGAAGATCACCAGAGCGCGTTGAAAAGAGACCGATACGCCGTGATTGTCGGTGAAGCGCCCCGGCTCCAGGATCTGCAAAAAAATCTTGAGTACGTCCGGATGCGCTTTCTCAATCTCATCAAAAAGAACGACTGCGTTCGGAGTCGTTCGCACCGCCTTCGAGAGTTGCCCCTCCTCTTCCGAGCGAACATAGCCGGGCGGCGAGCCGATGAGCCTCGAAATCGAGTGCGCTTCCGAATACTCCGACATGTCGAAGCGTAAGAGTTTGCGCTCGGAGCCGAAGAAAGAGGTGGCGAGCGCGCGGGCGAGTTCCGTCTTGCCGACGCCGGTCGGTCCCACGAAAAGGAAGGATCCGATCGGCTTCTCCCCGCTTGAAAGCCCAGCGAAGTGAACCTGCAACGACCTCACGACCGTTTCAATCGCCTCGTCCTGTCCGATGACGGACGCTTTCAGGCGCTCGGCAAGATTGAGCAGCAGTTCGCGGTTCCCCGCCTCCAGAAAATCGTCCGGCAACGCGATATCGACCTGTTGCTTCAGGGCTTGCGCCACGCCTTCGCGAGTCAAGATCATTTCAGGTTCGAACGAATCTCTCTCTTTCATGCTTCCCAGGATCGCGTTTGCACAGGCTTTGTCTAGCAAATCTACCGCTTTGTCCGGGAATTTTCGTTCAGTCAAATACTTCTCGGAGAGCGAGACGGCTGCTTCAAGCGCCTCATCGGAAATTTCAAGTCCGTGATGCCGCTCGAAAGAGGGTCGAATGCCCTCCAGAATCGCTCTCGTCTCCTGCGCCGTCGGCTCTTTTAGATTGAGAATTTCGAATCTTCGAATCAGCGCCTCTTCCCGCTCGATGTGTCTGCGAAACTCTTCGGTCGTAGTCGCGCCTATGCATCGCAACTCGCCGTTCGCGAGAGAAGGCTTCAGCAAATTGGCGAGATCGGCGCTCTCCCCGGAAGCTCCAGCGCCTTTTATCAGGTGAATCTCATCGAAAAAAAGTACGACGTTCGGATCGGACGCCTCGCGTAGCAGATCTTTCATCCGGTCTTCAAACTCGCCCCGGAAGCGCGTTCCGGCAAGCAGAGACGAGATGGATATCTCGAAAAGACGTATCTCTTTTATCGCGGCGTTCGCGTCCGGCGCGACGATTTTTTGCGCGAATCCATATACCAGGGCGCTTTTGCCGATTCCGGCATCGCCGACGATCAGGATGGAACCCCGGTTTTTTCGCCTTAGCGACTGTGCGATGGTCAGCATCTCACGTTCTCTCCCAAGCGTGGGAGACAATTTGCCGGAGCGCGCCAGGTGGGTCAGTTCTCTTCCGAGGCTCAACAGCAACGGAAAACGGTGCATGTCAGGATGATCGATCTCTTCTTCGAGAAAATCGCCTGAAAGCGCGAGCGCAAGCTTCTCGACCTCATAGCCCTCGCTCTTCATAATTCGTACGGGGATGCCCTCGCCTTCCACGAGAATCGCCAGGAAGAGGTGCCGCGGTTCGATCAGCTCGCAACGTTCTCTGCGTGAGATTCGTTCTGCAATTTTCAGCGTTTTTTCGCAACGGGGAGTCGGGACGACCTCTTCGCCGGCGAGGGATGAGCCGAAGGAGCGGATGGCGGCGCGAACTTTTTTCCGCCAATAAGAAGGGTCAAAGGAAGCGCGTTCAAATCCCTCCTTCAAGTTTTCGTCTCTGGTTTTGCAGAGGCCGATGAAGAGGTGTTCCGTTCCCAGATAAAATTGATTGAAGTGTTGAGATTCGGTTGTGGCAAGCGACATGGCTTCCCACGCGGAATCAGACAGGTTCTCCGACATGAAAACTCTCCGGAAGGCTCTCTGTTCGATTCGAAAATCCGCTTTTTTCCACTCTAAAAGTCGAGATGAAATTGCGGTAGAAGGCGATAACTCTGAAGCGTCCGCCCCAAATTTCGGACAGTGGTCAGCGACGGGCAGGCGCAACACAGCCTAATAAAAGCATAGCGCCGATGTTTTGGAACTGTGCTGAAATATAGTTTACCATGCTCAAAGGGATTGTGTGAGGGGGCGTGAATACAAGTCCGCATCTCGCGCAGATCGGACTGTCTTGGAGGACTAGCGCGCGGAACGAACGCTAGCGGGAATTTTATGCGCGAGCGTCATCGTGAGCACGCGACACTTCCGGCATTTCGAAAGATGACTCAGGAGCTTTATAGCTTCCTCTTCAGGAAGCCTCCCGGCTACAAGCGTAGAAATCGCCCTTTTTGCGGGGCATCCCAAATCTCCCTCCTGCTCGGAGGTTGCGGAATGTTGCGTAGTTTTGAAAGTAGAAAAGAGAAACATTTCGCCGCTTTCTGTTGAGATCCGCTTTGCATTGTATGAAAACTCATCGCAAGTGCGGATCATGACTTGGCATGAGTAATGGATATAAGCGCAGAACAGGGCGCAAACTATCAAGAGAGTGTGCGAATACTCACTCTATTTCAGTGGCATTCTCCACAGAGGAATCCTCGTTTAACTGTCGAATACTGATCGCAGGCGATTACCGCCTATCGATTGACGCGGCCTCTGAGCGAAAAGTTCCATGCTACGCCTTCGCTAGTCTTTGAAAGACGCATTGAAGTTTCGGACCTCCGATTCCGCAAAATTAGATTCCCGGCATCGTGAGCGTTCCGTCGCTGGTTCATTAAAAATTGCTCTCCTTAGCAATCAACAAATGCGGGTACTGAAAGAAAACAGCCCTATTCGCCTATTTCGTCAGGAGGTCGTTCCGGCGAAGCCGCAAAGCGAGGTCTCGAATGAAACTGAAACCGACTCGAAAAACATTGACCCTCTGCTTAGTTGCGTTGTTCGTAGCTACGATTATCGCATTTCCAGTTTGGCGATTGACGATGCTGAATTTGCGGCAAACGCACACGCTTCCGGGCGGCGAGACAGTGACCCTCATCTCGT
>JAYVOT010000878.1:0-3867 GCA_043757795.1 Chthonomonadaceae bacterium
GAAGCAATTTGCCGGCTCGCAATGGAAAGGGCAGGCGGTTTGGGGCGGCAGTCGAAACACCTGGGTCAAAATGATAGTAGAGTAAGAATTGACGACGATCTGGGAATTGGGAGCATCAGGACAAGAGGGCTTTTCCAATATTTCACTAATTTTTTGCCTACGCGCCATCTCTTGTCGCTCACCGCAGTCCAAGATGAGCCGTTGGATTTCAATTTAGTTCGACGCTCGAAGGAGCATACATCAGATGAAAACAAAATTTAATAATCTATTTCTTGGAGCAGCGGCATTGACAATGATCTGCCTGATTCCTTCAATTGCAGATTGCCAGGGGATTTTGCTTCCCGATAGACCTATCATTTGGCCTCCGCGCCCAATTCCGCTCCCGATACAGCCGTTCTATGTGAAAAATATGAAGGTGAATACGATCATCAACGACGCGGTTGCTGAGACGACTGTAGAGCAGACTTTTGTTAATACCGCTCCGATAGCTCAAGAGGGAACCTATCTTTTTCCGCTCCCGGAGGGTGCGACGCCTTCCGCCTTCTCAATGACGGTCGGCGACAAAACGATGGAACCTAAAATTCTGACGCACGACGAAGCGCACAGCATCTACGAAGGATATGTACGGCGATACAAAGACCCGGCGCTTCTCGAGTATGTCGGCAGAAGCCTCGTGAAGATCAGCGTCTACCCGATTCCGCCGATGGGGGAGCGCGTCATTCGTATGCGTTACACGGAGATACTCAAACCTCAGGGCGATGTGCGGAAGTACGCTTATCCGCTTTCAACTTCTCGTTTCGGCGCGAAACCTGTTGGCTCGATTATAGTGAATATCAAGTTGAATTCCGCTTCGCCGATCAAAAACGTCTACTCACCCACCCACGAGCTTTCGATCCGAAAGCAAGATGAGAAGACGGCAACCGCCTCCTACGAGGGCAAAAATGACGTTTCGGATCGTGATTTAACCTTGTTTTACAGCACTGGCGCTGACGATATCGGCATGTCGCTTCTCACCTACAAAAGCGGTGAACGCGACGGATACTTCATGATGTTGGCTGCGCCGCGAGTTACTATTCCGAAAGACAAGATTCTTCCGAAACATATCGTTTTCGTATTGGACAGAACAGGTTCCATGCAGGGAAAGAAGATTGAGCAGGCGCGAAAATCGTTGCTTTACTGTCTGGACAATCTCAATCCGGAGGATCGTTTCGATGTCGTCACCTTTAATGAAGCCCCTGATATTCTAACTCAAAAACTTGTTCCGGCGACTCGGGAGAATATCGTTAAAGCGAAGAAGTTCGTCGAAAATGCGGAAGCGAACGGCGGCACGAATATCGACGACGCCCTCAGAGCCTCGCTCGCCCTCTTTAAAGACATTGACGGCAAAGAAAACATGATCGTTTTCATTACGGACGGACTGCCGACAGTGGGCGAAACGAACATCAACACGATATTGCAACACGTGAAAGAGACGAACGGCGACAAAGTGAGCGAAGAGACAAGCTCCGGCGTCAAGCTATCCGCAGCAAATTCGCGGAAGGATGCGAAACACGTTCGCCTTTTCTGTTTCGGACTCGGATACGACGTGAATGTGCCGTTTCTAGACAGACTGTCTGATCTTGGCAAAGGAGAGTCGGATTTCGTTAAGCCTGAGGAGGACACTGAACCGAGGGTCACCGCCTTCTACAACAAAGTCACTTCTCCGATCCTTGCAAATGTGAAGTTAGCTTTCGACGGCGCGGACGTGTACGATGTCTACCCGAAGTATCTGCCGGATATGTTCAAAGGTTCCCAACTCGTTATAACAGGTCGCTTTCGTGGAAACGGCAGAGGGTCCGTACGTCTTTCCGGACTCACGCATGGAGCAGACAAAGCTTTCGGGCTGAACGCCGCTTTTGGAGAAGGAGATGGAACGAACACCTTCTTGCCAAGAATCTGGGCTACCCGCAAACTCGGTTTTCTGATCGATCAAGTTCGACTTTCAGACAATCCTGCCGGAAATCATGAGGTGATAGACGAGATCGTGCGCCTGTCCAAAGAGTACGGCATTATAACGGAGTACACCTCGTTTCTAGTGGATGACAACCAACAAATCGCTCTTGGGATGAATCGAGAGAGGGGAGCGGACGGAGGAGTGGCTCTGCAAGGCAGAAATGGAGACCTGATTCGTCAGGAAGTTGCGAGACGCGCCGTTCAATTCGGATTGAGCGGGGAGGGCGTGACTGATCAGTCGAATCGAGCCAAAGACCTGAAATCAAACTCGCAGTCTTACTCCCGCTATCAGTCCGCGAGCGGAAGCGTGAATGGAAACATCTACGCTGAGGAATCCGACAACTCTATTCTTTACTCCCGTGCAGGAAAAGGGAATTTTGGAGGCGCCGGCGCCGGCGGACCTGCCTCGACGCCAGGAAATTACAGCGATTCAATCGGGAAAGGCGGATTCGCCGGAGGCGCAAGAGGGCGCATCCCGAGCAAAGGCAAACCGCGATCTTTGAGTAGCGCTCAATCGAAGTCGGAAAAAGAGTTAGGCGATCAAACGGAAGTTCGAGTGCAAGTGGTCTCCGATAGGACTTTCTTCAAACAGGCGGGGAACCTATGGCAAGATCAGTCTTACGACAGCAAAAAACAGAAGGTCATCAAGGTCCAAGCTTTTAGCGATGCTCATTTCGCTCTCTTGAAAGCATTGCCTTCGCTCGGGGTCTACTCCTCCGTTGGCGAAGAAGTAATTGTGAGAGTGCGTTCCTTCGCGATTCAAATCGGTAAAACCGGAGAAGAAAAACTGACCGCCGCCCAAGTGAAGGAGATCGTCGGAAAGTAACAAGTAAATATCGTTAACCTCACGAACGCACCTATTCGCGGCTGAGAGTCGACGGATTGGAAATCCGCGTCCGTTCAGTATTCTTTGCGAAAGTCAGTCTGGAAAGCGCCTTCATTCAGGGTGCTTGCTGAACTGAATCTGCCGAATGTAACCTTTTTCGAGGATGATACGTCTACTCATTAGAGAATTCTCCCGGCGCTTTGTATAGGACTACTTGAAAATGATCTCTAAAAATACAAAGTTCGCTTTTCTTGCCGTGATGTCTTTATCGGTCAGCGTCGTCACGGCAGCGCAAGCGCAATATGCCGGTTCTATGGACGAGAAGAGCGTCATCGAGTCTTACAATAAAACGGGTTTTAATCTCTTCCTCACTCATAAAAGCAAACCTGGAAACGTTTTGCTCTCGCCATACGGCATTGGAACTGCGATGTCGATGACCTATGCCGGAGCGATGGGTTCAACTCGCACTGAGATGGCGAAGGCGCTTAATTTGAACGCGACGGGTGACAATATCAACATTGCGAACATCGCCCTAGCGAAAAAGCTGACTTCCACAGCAAAAAAAGGCGGCGGGTCACTTGATCTCGCGAACGGACTTTGCCTTACATCGCGGCCCGACTTGGTTCAAACCTCTTTCCGGCGACTTTTGACCGCAAACTACAACGCAGAGGTTTTCAATGGCACGAGCGTGAAGCCAATCAACGCGTGGGTCTCTAAAAAGACGAACGGAAAAATCGATTCCATTCTGTCGCAGTTGAGTGCGAATTCGGTCTGCGTGCTCCTGAATGCGATCAGCTTTAAAGGCGTTTGGGTTACTCCCTTTGACAAAACGCTGACGCGCAATGAGTCGTTCGGATCAACGAAAAGCGATTCCGTCACGGTTCCGATGATGCGGATAACGACAAAAATGCCATATTCGAGAGGCGAAGGTTTTTCAGCTGTCAGCATTCCATACAATTCAGGCTCTCAATCTATGGTCATTCTGTTGCCGGAAAAAAGAGACGGTATTGCAAGTCTGGAAAGCTCCCTCACTTTTGAAAAGTTGCAGT
>JAYVOT010000879.1:0-3852 GCA_043757795.1 Chthonomonadaceae bacterium
AAGTCCCGCTGCGCTTGCCGGAGTTTCGCCGGGACAGAAGGTCATCGGAGTCAATGGCAAGAAGTATTCGGCGGAAGCGCTGAAGGACGCTATCAGAGCGGCGAAAACTCCTTCGGTCACTATCGAATTATTGGCGGAGGATGGCGATCACTATCGAACTTTCAAACTGGACTATCACGGCGGACTTCGATACCCGCACTTGGAACGCGACGCTTCAAAACCTGATCTCTTGACCGAGATCATTAAAGCGCACGCAAAACAGTAGACAAAAAGAAACGGGTCAGTTCCGGCGAATGGTCGCGCGAACTGGCCCGTTTTTTGTCGGAAACGACTATCAAGCGGCGGCGAACTCAGTCAAGCAACGCATCTCGGAAGCATTGAAAGCAAGAACAATGTTCTCTTTCGGAACTCCTGTCGAAACCAATTCATTCACTCAGCCGTTTTCGGTCAGGTCAACTTCAATCCATATTTTACCCTTGAGAAGTCAAACATGTAGTTTTGTGTAATGAGCGGGTTTGCCTCTTGGCCAACCCTATTTGAGTAGGAGATATTGATCTCTTTTTTCATCTAAAACACAGTCCGCTGCTTCGCCCTGCGTCGGTTGACTATTCATTAAGTCGGAATGAGCCAGAAGAATGGGCTCAACTATCTCAAGGCAACATTTCAGTCGATTCATTGAAATATCTCCTCTGTCGGAATGTCTACGACAACCAGGGAAAGCTCGTAATCTTTCGCAATGCGTTGGAAATATTTGCGCGAAAATTGTTTCTTATACGAAGCCCTGTCAACAGCAAGATAGAGTTTCTCTTCTGGGCGACTTGATGGAAATAGCTGCGATAAACTTGAAATTGCCCTAACGCCTGTTCAAGTCGTTTCATGGGGGAAGCTTGTAGACTCTTTAATCTCAATGAAAAGAACCTTATAGAAATTTGATGGCGTCGCTTTTGCAACGCGCAAGTCAGCGAAGACTTCAGATTCTTCGTAAGCAATTCGATACGGATCATCAATGATCGTCCAACCGTCCTTGATGAGCAGTCTTTTCACCGATTCGTGAATGCTGTCTTTACGGGGCACACAACCTTTTATTCAGTATTATAGCTCTTGGAATAAAACATTTGCTTTCACTCCAGCATTCGATTTTTTCAAATATGTGAGACTAATTGTACTTTTTCAGCGTCTCATGAGGTTATCAGCGGGCATATTATTATACACAACGGAATTGCAAGGAAAAATCCATGATCGAATTCGGACATGAGAATGTGCGGGACTGCGAAGGCGTGTCAAGGCGGGAGTTTATGCAGATCGGGTCTGCAGGCTTTCTAGGTCTGACCCTTCCAGGACTGTTGGCGGCGCAAAAAGCGGGCGCAAGCGATTCCGATAATGAGATGTCGATCATCGTCGTCTTTTTGTGGGGAGGTCCGCCCCATCAGGACACTTTCGACATGAAGCCGGACGCTCCCGCGCAGTTTCGAGGCGAGTTCAAACCGATCTCCACAAAGACTCCCGGAATTCAAATTTGCGAACATCTGCCGATGCTGGCAAAAATTACGGATAAATACACAATTATCCGATCCGCAACCCATGATCAGACGATTCACGCTCAGGCGGCTCATTACGCCCTCACCGGGAATAAAGTAGGACCAGGGCGCGAAGCCCCGAACGTGGGCGCAGTCATCAATAAGTTTATGCCCCAGAGAAACTCTCTTCCTTCTTCCATCTGCGTCGGTCCTCGAATGTTCGATACGGCGGGAAACGGTCCTATCGGTCAGGATGGCGGGTTTCTCGGCAACGCCTCTTCACCCTTCAGAGTTTTGGACGCTCTACAACCTGTCGATAAACTGGCTTCTCTGACGCCGCCCGCCGGGATGACGGGAGATCGGCTGAACCTGCGGAAAGAGTTATATCACACGGTGGACTCCTTCCAACGACAGATCGAGAGCGGAGACACCCGCATTCACGACGCCTCTTACGAGAAGGCCTTTACGCTCGTCACCTCTCCTCAAGCCAAGAAAGCCTTTGACCTGACAAAAGAATCTGTCGGAACTCGCGAAAGATACGGCATGACGCAGTTCGGACAGGGTTTGCTCATGGCGCGTCGACTCGTGGAATCAGGGGTGAGATTCGTGCAGGTGAATTGGCGAGCGCACCCGATAAACGACGACGTGGACAAGATGGGATTCGACAATCACGGCGACAACTTCAACCGTTGCAAACGCCAATTGCCTGAACTTGACAAATCAGTTTCCGCCCTGATTGAGGATGTTTTTCAAAGGGGGTTGAACAAGAAAACGCTCGTTCTAGTTACCGGCGAATTCGGTAGAACGCCTGTAAACGGAGCTGCCGGAAGAGATCATTGGCCCTTCGTCTACTCCTACATTATTACCGGCGCAGGAATTCCCGGAGGAAGAGTAATCGGTTCTAGCGACCCTCAAGCCCGGTATCCCGCTTCGCAACCCGTCACCCCGGAAGACACTTATATGTCGGTCGCAAAGATTCTGAACATGGATGTGTCCGCCCGACTGCGGGAAGCCAAAATCGTTCGCGACTCGCCGGGCATCCCGGATTTGTTCAGCTGAAAGGGCGCAAATAAAGGCAAATACGGAGAGTAAGAACTGCGAAACACGCGAAAAAATACGAATGCAAAAAAATGCAAACTCGAAATTGGGCGATCAAAGAAATACTAAAATGACGGTACTTTTCAATAAGGATAATGTCTGCAGGAGAGAAGTCTCGATTTGTTTCCCCTTTGCATTTCGCATTTTTTTCGCATGTTTGGCGGTTCTGCTCGCCTCCTTTCTTCCCGCATTCGCTCAGTCTCCCGAAATTGCAGGCCTCCTTCCGGCAGGGGGCGTTTGCGGGGCAACGACAAAGGTTGTTATTGAAGGGAAGTCCTTGCAGAACGCGAGACTCTTTTTCAAAGGGGGAGGCATCTCAAGCAAATCGCAACAGGTTTCGGCAAATGGCGAACAACTGACAGCTGAGTTTTACGCGGAGGCGGGGGCGTCGCTAGGACCGCATGAGTTGCGAATCGTTACTTCTAAAGGCATTTCCAATGGCGCGAAATTCTTCGTCGACATCGCCCCGAATTTTGTGATAGAAACTCCGATGCAGGAGAGCGCCCTTCCTATTGAATTGGACGGCAAGCAGATAGTCATCAATAGCAGAATCCTTTCTAAGGCAGGGCGAGACCGCTTTGCCTTCAGAGTTAAAGCAGGCGATGTTTGGACGTTTGACTGTTTTGCCTACAGAATTCGATCCCGATTCGATCCGGTGTTGGAGCTGAGAAATGAAGCGGGAGTCAGCCTGAAACTTGTTCAGTCGACTTGGGAAAACGACCCTCGCTTCGCGTATCGTTTTGAGAAAGCCGGGCGCATCTTCCTCACAGTGCATGACTCGGAGTACAACGGAGGCAAGAATTATATCTATCGCCTGAAAGCGGGGAAATCCGCTTTGCTTGAAGTCTCTTCTCCGCTCGGGGGGCGTCCGGGAGAAACGATTCAACTGCAACTGCAGGGCGCGAACCTTCCTTCAGAAATTGCGACAGTTCGTATTCCTGCAGACGTACCTCTCGGAACCTATTGGACCACACTCTTTCCCGCTTCCGGAAATCCGGTTCTCGCTCCACTGTTGATTGACGCTTACCCTACTTTTCAAGCTCCCAATTCAGACCGTGCAATCTCTTTTCCCCCACTTCCTTGCAGCGTTGACGGCGTTTTTATTGCATCGACCCTCCATCGTTTTTCCTTCCGTGCAGAGCCTAAAACTAAAATGTCGTTTGAACTGTTCGGGAGGCGGATAGGTTCGAGAATCGACGGGGAACTTCGGGTTTTGGATAAAGCCGGGAAGGAGGTC
>JAYVOT010000880.1:0-14510 GCA_043757795.1 Chthonomonadaceae bacterium
ATTCCCAAGGTTAAATTTCGGTCTCATAGGCGTTCCGCCGAAATAAATAAAATTACCGGCTGAATGGCGTTCCGCCTGATGTCCTGGAGACAAAATGCATTAAGCGGCTCTAGAGTTATCGCGTGCGTAGAACGCTCATTCATTTGTTGGGCGATGAAAGCGCTCCGATCAGCCCGCTAGCGGAACATTGCGCGAGTCTTTCCCTATCGTCAGGCTGAGACGACCTGCGCCTCTTCGCGAGAAAGAGAGTGGCTAGGTTTGCCGTCTTTAATTGTCTTGGCATAGACGCGAACGTCCTGCCGACTGTAGGCGGACGAGAGGATGAGGCCGTCTCCTTTTGCATCCAACATGGCGACAGCGAAACTTTGCTCCCCGCCAACGTCCTCGAAAGCGTCAAAACGCGTCAATTTGACCTGTTGTACGCAGAGAGGGATCTGCGCCTGCAGTTGAGACAGAATTTTCTCCTGTCTCTCCATTTGCGCCAACGAGTTATTAAGGGCGTCCAGATGCGCATTGAGAGTTTGTTCCAGATTCTCTCCGCTCGCGCCTCGCGTAAGGGATTCAAGACGTTTTGATAGGCGCCGTAATCGTAGCGATTGCACAATCATAACGATAGTGAGAATCAACGCGACTAGAATGAGCGAGAGCGTTACAACAGTCTGCGTTTCATCTTGATGCAGTAGGATGCGAATATGTTCCAGCACTGACAGCCCTCGCGTGATGAATAAAGAAATGGCACAGGAAAAGCGCCCGGTCACGTTTAATCTAAGAGTTGAAATCGTATTGACGGTTGAACGATTTTCGCAGTCCATCGCATCGACTCAGGAATTGCATGTTCAACCTTCATCCGCGTGAGTCCAAACGCAGATGACACCGGAGTGTTCTCATGTCTCTAAAGCCCGATCAGCTGTCCCGTCAAAGCGTTCTGTTGCTCGTTTTTCTTGTCGTCGTCCTGATTTTCGTAACTAATTATCGGATGAGCATGGTGCAGGGAGCCTCAATGGAGCCGACGTTTGTGAACGGCCAACTGTTGCTGGTAAATCTGAGGACTCTTTTCAGACCCTACCTTCACAGAAAAGACGTGGTCATTATTCAACGCGAACGTCGCGAAGTCATCATCAAAAGAGTCTATCTGTTGCCGGGCGACGAAGTCAAACCCGGCGAACCCTACCTGCTTCAAATGAACCGAGCGAAGTTCTTGCTCGATTATTATGACCAAAAAATTGAAAAGACTGCAAAAGGGCAAGTGACGCGCTACTTTGTGCCTCAAGGATACATCGTCGTTTTAGGGGACAACGCGAAAGTTTCCGAGGACAGTCGCTTCTTTGGTCCGGTTTCCATTAAGGATGTCATCGGAACCGTTGCGGGTCGGACTGACCGCCCCGCTGAGTCCGTCGCTTCTGACCAGACCAAGTAACTTTCTATTGTAGCACGTGAGGGCGAGGTTGTAAAGCGATGTTTCAGATCACGGGGCGAAAAGCCCTGAGGCGCGTAGCTCTTCCAACATCGTGAAGGTCTGTTCTTGCGTCATGTCCGCAAGAGGCGAGCGAACGAAAGTCTCAGGCAAACCTCGGCTTGCAATGACGGTTTTATTGTTGGAAATGAAAGGATATTTCAGCAAAATCCGGCAGACGGAGGTGAGGCGATCCTGTGCCTCTTGCACGTTATTTCCAGTTCGAAAGGCGTTTCGGACAGCGTAGCAAAGTTCTGGAAAAGAGTTCGCCGTTCCGGAGATGCTTCCTGCCGCTCCTAAACTCCAGGCTTGCCCGGCGATCAGGTCGCTGCCGCAAAATAGCTGCAATTGAGGATAGGTCTTCGCATAGTGCGAAAAGCTGTTCCAATCCCCTGTGCTGTCCTTCAACCCGGCTAATTTCGGATGCCCCTCCAAGCGTTCTAGAACACCGTCCGTGATGGGTATCGAGGTCATTTGCGGAATATTATAGAGCAGAATCGGCAAGTCCGCAGAGTCTAAAACCGAGCGAAACCAGTTCGCAAGCCCTTCATCCGTTATTTTTTTCAGGAAGAAAGGCGGGAGAACAAGCGCGGCATCCGCTCCGCTTTCGGCGGCGTGTCTGGTCAGTTCCAGCGTTTCAGGCAGATTGCCCGCTCCGGTCCCTGCGATGACTTTCAGACTTCCGCGATGCTCAAGCATTGTTTCAAGAAGATTTTTTCTCTCCTGAATCGAGAGGGAAGTCCCTTCCCCATTCGTTCCGCAAACGACGACTCCGTCAATCCCCGCTCTGCGTTGATACTCCAATAGACTTGCGACGCACTCCAACTTGAGATCGCCATGTCTGTCAAAAGGCGTGATGATCGCTGTGTGCAAACCGTTTAAAGCGGAATTAGACATAAAAATCCTCCTGTTTTAAAAACTTTTTCGGAATTCCGCTCTTCTACGACAACTGCCCCTTCAAACGGAATCTGTCGCCAAGATGCCAGCCAAGCAACAGAGCGGGGAAGAGCAGGTTGCCGCCCAACGCGAGAACCGCCCATTGCCACTCGGAGGAACTTGAGGGATGGTAGACGAATGCGGAGATCGTCAGCATAGCCAACGAGAGCGCATAGGCGCGCAAAATCGAGACGGAGAGAGGCTTTTTCGCCATGCCGACGACTATCCACAAAATAAAAGAGAGGTAGAAACTAAGCAGACAACTGACGGTAAGAAGAGTTCCCATTTTGACAGGCGCAAAATCTTCCGGCAACGGCGTCTTCCAGAGTTCCATTCTTGCAGGCCGAAGTCGCCCGTAAAATGCGAGAAGAATTCCTCCGCAAACTCCTTCTACCAGCAACGAAGGCAGTAGCGCCCAACTGATCGCGACGCCAGGCGGAGCATTTGAAACGACGCCTCCCGGAGAGAGAAACAGAGCGATGAGAGCGAGCGCCAGGGTGCAAAATGATACGACGCTTAAGGCTGCAAAAGCGGCAGGCGAGAAAGGGGAGACCGGTGCGACGCTTTTTTGAGAGGTGAAAGTAGTCGTTGAGGGGCGCATCGGGGAGATTCTATTTCCCATCAACTGCTCCAGCTTAGTCTGCGCGCTCCTGCCCAACGGGTTGAACTGAGCGGCATAGCTGTAGGCGGCGCAAGCCCGCGTCATATCGCCCTGCCGGGAGTAGATATCTCCCAGAAGCTCATGAGCTATGGAATTTCGAGGTCCGATTTTCAAGGCCTCGATGCACATTTTTTCCGATTTGGAAAATTGGCGGTTGACATATGCCAGTTTCGCCTCCATCAAAAGGCGTTCCGTCTGCGGATCTTCAACAGGAGCCGCTTTCCTCGGGCCTGTTCGAGCGGGCTGGGGATAAGCTCTCCCGAATCCGTTGTACTCGACTTTGCTTTCGGAGCGATATTCCGAGTTCGAGCCATGACCGGTTCCGTTCCCTCCTCGCGACGATGCAGCGGCGGAGGCGTTTTGCTGCAGGATTCTGTTCGCATCGTAGTTGGAGCGTTTCTCGACATCTCCAAGCGTGTGGTACGCTTCATTGATGACTAGAATCCTCTGCGCGGCATCCTGCGAAGCGTTTACGTCGGGATGATAACGCCTGACAAGATCACGATAGCGTTTTTTTACCTGTTCGGGCGTCGCTCCTGCAGGCAAGCCAAGCGCCGCATAGTAGTCTTTTTGAATGCTCATGCAGTGATCACGCCCCCGGGTAGAGCGCTGTAAACGTCCGATATCAAGTTTTTAGCTCTAAATACCCGCATGCTTGCCTGCTTGTTCTAAAGAGTCGGTTTAACGGCGCCGGCGGTTTTCGCGCGGTCTTCTCTCGCAGTCCGCTTCATCTTGTTCCAATAAAAATCTCTTTCGCTCGTTCTGCGAGTCGGCGGCGTAGCAAAAGTCAAGATGTAGGCTCTGCGAGGGTTCGGAGAGAGATTCGGCGAAGTGTAGTGTAGAGTTCTTGAGAGATGGAAAGTGGCTCCTCCAGGCGGAAGAGCGCATGGGACTGCGTTGGACGAGTCGACTTCATCTATCTCCAGCCCATGAATTCTTGGGTCGTGTCCGATGCTGTGATGAGGTTGCACCTCCATCTTGTGACTGCCGGGAATGAACTGCATGCAGCCATTGTCGAGGTTCGCCTCCTGCAACGGCATCCAAACGCTCAGCGCGTTGTAATCCCACTCTTCGCCCCAATACGCTTCATCCTGATGCCAGGGGGTCGGCGCTCCGTGAAGCGCAGGTTTCAAGATGGCGTGATCGCCGGTGAAGCGCGCGTCATCGCCTAAAAGCTGCATCGAAATCGCGAGTGCGTTCGTTCGGTAAAGCGATTCTGCAATCTCAGGTTCATAGCGAGAGAGTCCAAGTATCTGCGGCAAGCTCGCCTCTTTGCCCTCTTCATCCGTGCCTGCCAGATCGAACTGATTGCCTTCAGCTCTGCCGACTTTCGCCGAGAAGGCTCGGTCGTAGATCACACGCATCTTTTCAATCTCAATTTGAGTTGTGATTTCAGGGATGGAAAGGTATCCGTTTTCGTGGAAGAAAGCGATTTGCAATTCAGTAATAGTCATTGTTGGTTCCAATTCGACGGACTTCAGCGCTATTGCCTCAATTTGGCTGATTCCTGTAAATCTGTCTATTTCGCGGCATCCGTTGCGAGGAGTTCGTCCCAAGTTTCAACGCTGAAAATTTTGTCCGCCATCGCTTCTATGCGCCCGACTGAGTCGATAAAGTTCAATTTGGCGATAATCGCTTCTGAAGGAGTTCCCAACCTGCCTCTGCCTACGCGAATGAGCAAGTTAAGCTCGCCTTCAATGCGCCCTTTTTGCTCGCCTTCGAGACGACCTATGTGCTCGCCCGCAATGCGCCCCTGGTGCTCGCCCTCAATGCGCCCTTTGTGCTCACCCTCAATGCGCCCCTGGTGCTCGCCTTCCAAACGTCCGTCGTTCCAAATTTTCTGGTAGGTGACTGACTCTTTCATCTTTTCAACTCCTTTCATGATCTGCGCTATGAAAGCCTCCTGGTACTTCATCCCCATTAACACGTAGATGCCGGCTCTAAGGTCTTTTTCTTGATCGACAGTAGCTTCAGCTCCCAATCGGGCCTCTATGCATTGCATGACTTCCGGCAAGCGATCCGGTTCGAACTTCGCCAGCGGAGCCAGAGGAAGAGTCGCCAGTCCGCCTTCAAGCAGAACCTCTACAGGCAATTCCCATAGTCTGATCACATCAAAATCGAAGTAGTGCGTCAATTTGCCGTTGGGCAACCGAAATTCGAGCGGTTTGCGATATGCCGGCCCGTCAGCCTCCGGTCGCAAGAGAATGACGGCGCTCTTAACAGGAAGTCCGTGTCGCTTGATGAGCACGACGGAATAAATCAATTTTCGAAGCGGCAGAGTGTCATCATAGCTGCTCTGAATCTCCAATTGCGCGATGATTTCTTCCGGCGAAGAGACTTTCATCGCCTTGTCTCCGTCTCCGATGAGAATGGAAACGTCCGCATCTATGATCTCAACTACCGCGTTCTCTATGCCGATCAGCCTCAACCAATCCTCAGGAGCGAACTCAATGAGCATTTTCGTGGTGACGTCGTAAGGTTTTGCCAAAAACTTGCCATCCTTCCATGAGCAAAGCTTCCTCCCTTTCCTAAATCAATACAGCCATAAGGAAAAAGAGCTTCAAACGCTGCGGATCACAAATCTCGCAGAAACCCCTCGCCGCCTGCGCTCATCACGCTGTTTCCATATCCCATGTAAAAGCTGATCACTTGAATGGCGACAAGTATTGCGATGATTAAGAAGACGATGACCCCGAAAACGATGCACGCCATGTGCAACTTTATTTTACCTTCTGACTCGTTGTAATCCGCAATTTTATCCAACATTTCATCGGATCTTCCGGAGGTTTCCCCGGTTCGCATCATGTCTATCGCCATCGGAGGGAAGAAGGACGAAGCGCTCAAAGAAGTAGAGACCAACTCCCCGCGCTCCGCTCGCACTCGCGCCCTATCGACGGCGTCGTGCAAGACGGCGTTCCCGGAAGCGTCGCCGGCGATGTCCAGCCCTTGCCCCATGCCGAATCCGCTGCGAGAAAGCGCCGCGAGAGTGCGAGAAAATCGTGCGAGGGCGAACATCTTCGTGATATTCCCAATGACGGGAATTCCGAGTTTGAACCTGTCATAGCTCTCTCGGACTCCCTTAATATTGAAGAGGAAAAGCCGAAACATGATGAGCGGAATGAGGAACATCGCAAACAGCCCCAGTCCGAATCCGATCGTGTCCAGAAAATAATCGAGGAGCGAGTAGGCTTTACCCTGCCCCATCCCTCCAAGCACCAATGAAACGAACGCCATTGTGCCGCCTATGAAACCGGGCCTCCCAAGTATCATCAGAGCGAATAGAAGAACAAGCACGGGGTAGAACATCTCTCGTTGAACGAGACGTTTGATCGAAAGATCGTGCTCCACGTAGTCCGCGATCTGCCGGAGAGTCTCTTCAAGGGTTCCTGAAAACTCTGAAGCTCGAATCAGCTGCATCTCGATGGGCTTGAAGACCCAGGGCCAGCGCCGCATCACCTCGGAGAACTGACCGCCGCGCTGAACGCTCAACTGAGCCGCCCGCGTAATCTCTTTCAATTTCGGATTCTGCGTGTTGCCTTCGAGAGCCGAGAGCGATTGAAACATTGGGAGGCCCGCTCCGATAAGCGTCGCGAACTGTCGGTAGTAGGGAGCGAGGTCTTTGAGGACGACTCCTGAAAAGATCGGGTAGATCATCTTCTCCATGAAGAGTTGTTGCAAAGGTTTGTTCGCGTCCGATTCGGCAGGCGAGGTTTCCAGACCTCTCGGCGTCTCCCGAATTCCCGGCGCGCCCTCTTGAGACATAACCGATTCTCGAACGCCGTACATCATCGGTTGAGTTCGGTTGATCGCGACTCCCGCCGCGTTCAAAGTCGCGATGGGAAGAGGCTCTTGAGGCAGAGGGGCGTTGCGCTCCCAGGGTTCCAGGGGACGAGAGAGAGAAGGCATTTCCGCAGTGGCATTCGCATCGAAATCCCCGCCGCCTATGTCGGCATAGGCGTTCAGGGGAAGTCGGGCAGGAGTCATTGGCAAAGTCGGCTCGGGTTGGCCGCTCGACTGAGGCGAGTCTAGCGGTTCCTGAGAAGGATCTTCGACGACATGCAAACTAAGAAGAGCGTACCCCATTTGACCTATCTGATTGGCGGCGAGCGCCTCTCCCGGAGCTGAAACAGTCCCTGAAACGTGATTGCCTGCCTGATCGGTCGCTTCGAACGAGTACTGTTGCATGGCGGAAGTCCTTCCTGCGCGAATTGCGCCCTTATTTTGGGAGAAACCCTTATCCCCCGATCCTTCTCCCTGACAGTCGTTGCGCTTCTCAGGAGAGGGTCTTGCAGAACCTAGCTCTAGCCGGAGCGCAACGCCGCAAGATTGACTGAGGGCGATCTTCCTCCCCGCTCATAGCGAGGAACGAACGGTAAGGGGCGGGGGTGAGGTTCCCCGCTCGACGGGCAAGCCGTTTGCAAATACTGTTTTGACCAGAGCGCTTTTGGACAAAGTTGCCTGAAATCTCTCCACTCGTCGCTAATCTGGCGGGCTGAAGTAGTGATCCACCCACGTGAACATGCCATGAAAGTAAGTCCAGGCGACCCAGCAAACTGCGGCGCCGGTAAGAATTAGAAGCGCAAGAAGCCCGATACGAAAGAGCGCAAACTTGGATTTGCCATTTGCCGCCGCCGCTTCGTCCTGATAGTACTCCGTAATTCGATCCAGAGACTCTGTCATCTCGCCGGACTGCTGCCCGGTCAAAATCACGTTTTCCATTTCGTTCGTGAATAGCCCTGTCGCATTAAAGGCGTCCGCAAGGCTGGCGCCGGTCTGCATCAGAGAGTAGGAGGAGGCGAGCTTCTCCCGAATCACTAAATTTCCGGCGGTGTTCATCGCGCCTTCCCAGGCGTGAATGGGAGCCACCCCCGCATTGTAGAGCCTTCGCAACATCCGGTTGAAGGCGGCGAGAGCGGCTTGCCGTTGCAGGTCGCCGAAAGGCGGCATCTTCAAAAGCATTTGATCTCGAAAACGTCTGTGCTTCGAGAGCTTGAGTTGATTCCATCCCCAGGAAATTCCAACTACGATTAGAGTAGCGAGAGGGAGTAATACCAACTCCCATTTCAAATACATTAGCGCGCTTGCCATAAAGCTGAAATCGCTTGTTCCGGTTTGAAGGAGGCTCGGCATGAATGGTGCGGCGATTGCGAGAAGATAGAGCGCTTGAATCGCCATGACCTTCGGAATCCAGGCGTGTCGGAAGAGGGCGATGTTCTGCTCATAGTTCAGCGCTATCTCCGAAAGGGCGATCTCTAGAAAGCCTCCCAACTCGCCCCCGCGCACGATCGCGGTGATATTTTCTTCGTAAATATTGGGATATCTCGCCATGACTTCCGAGATCGGATGTCCGGTTCGAGCCGCCTCCGCCATCTCTTTCGCCGTCCTTGCAAGGTTCGGATTGGGAGTTCTAGCGGAAAGATTCTCAAGGGCGGAGTAGATGGACATGCCGGATTTGACAAGCGAGGCGAGTTGTTGGAAGAAGTTCAGCCTGTCGCGGTCTTTGACGCCGCCGATGAGGCTTGCGTTGTCCGGGATCGACGCGACGTATCGGGCGGCAGGCTGATTTCGGGTTTGCAGTTTGGAAGCGACGCGAGCGGCGGAGCCTGAAAGAACGACGTTTCCGCTTCGTGCAACAGCGGGATTAGCTTGAAGCGCGCCTATGCCGGAGTATCCCATTCCGTTTTGCGGCGACACTGCCTGAGGTGCCGAGACGCCGCTTTGCGCTTGCATCGGCATCGCCGTCTGTTGATAGGCGGGTTGCATGCCTGTGGCGTTGTGATTGAGCGCGACAGCTTTCGGGACAAAGCCCATCTGTTGCAGCTCGCGTCTCACGGCGATTTCGTCGTCGGCGTCCATTCGCCCCAACACGGTTTTGCCGGCGACGTCGACCGCCTCGTAGAAAAAATTCATGGCAACCTCCCGGGAAACGCTCTCACGACGAAGGGCGTCGGATTAGAAATCATTTAAGGGTAAGGCAAAGAGTTTAATCGCTTTTTGAGAGACGAGAGGCGGTTCCTGCAATAGATTTGAGAGCGCTTCTCCGCCTTGCAATCTGAAATTTCGGTCGAGATCGAGCAGGGGCAGTACGACGAAGAGACGAAGCGCGAGACTGGGATGCGGCAACGTCAGACTCCGTGTGCGGCAGGAGACTCCTTCGTAGTCCAAAATATCGATGTCGATGGTTCTCGGTCCCCATCGTTGCGTTCTGTCTCGCTCGCCTTCATCTTCGACTTCGTTGGCGACTGCAAGCAGTTCTTCGGGCGAGAGCGTGGTCTCGAACTTCGCAACCAGATTATAATGCGAAGGGAATTTCGCTTCGTCTCCCGGTTCAAGCCCCATGTGCGGCGATTCGTAGATCGGCGAGACTTCGATCAGGCTCAGTCCGCGCGTTCCGTGCAACCTTCTCAAAGCGTCTTGCAATGATGCCGCTCTGTCACCGAGGCTTGATCCCATCCCAAGATAGACTTTTTTCGGAGCGTCGCATGATTCGAAATCCGTCATTTTGACTCTCCAGTGAGTGATTCTACGTGAGAAGGAGGAGTTGCGTTTCGTAAAGTTTTGTAATTTTAGTTTGAACCATGATACCGATGCATTGTTTGAACCATGATTGCCATGATTAGTGGATTAGCATGATTCTAGGGCGAGAGTAATACTGTTGGGCAACATCATGAAAATCCCTTAATCATGGGTATCATGGTTCAAACAAAAACAGCAAAACTTTACATCTACTTAAACGGCGGCTTGTACGCCCTCAGAGCGCGAACGTTTGGTTTTTGGCTGCCCTCGGCGATCAGTTCCAGAGTGTGCTTCGTGTTGGGCAACCCCTGAGCGAGCGTCAACGACGCTTCAATTCCGGGTGAGGAATCGACCAGTTGAGAGACAAAATCAACGGACTGCGGGATGACTTTCCAGTGCGTCTCAAGGTCTGTCGGAACAGGAGTTTTGAAGACCGCCTTGCAATACTCCAGATTCCAGTCCTCCGGCTTGATCGCGATTCGTTTGGAGTTGGAAACGAAAGGTTTGTCGCTCGTGCCCTCGCCGTCCGGTCCGGTTTTCGAGCCGATCAACTCGAATTTGAAATGTTTCCCGTCCTCCGAAGCCTCCCGAATTTTCGCTGTCCACTCTTCCGGCTGAGGCGTTCCCTCCAACGAAACCCGCTTCACAATGGGCCAGTTGGAGTTCGGGTACGAGCTTGCGCGGGTAGTCGCATAGAGGGTCGGATTCTGCGACGGAGGCGCTCCGTCAATCAGAACTTTCAGGTTGGAAGCCGCTGGTTTCGAACCGTCGGCGATCAAGTCGATCCGACTCCCCTCAAACTCTAAAACCAATCTGTTCCCCGACCAATGCGCCTCCTTGCCTATCGTGAAATCGCGTGCAAGTTCATGATGTTTCGGGTTTGGAGCTTTTGGCGAATAGACCAGACGTTGTTGCACCAACTCCGCCATCAGATAACAACCCCAGTCGTTGAGGTGAACGCCGTCTTTGAGGAGCGCCTGCGGTTGCAAGCGGTTCTCGTTCAGATACTGCCGCCACTGCTTGCGCTGATCCAGCAGTTCTACGTCGTATCGTTTCGCCAGGTCCGGCAAAAAGACCTCGCTCATCCAGGCGCTCCAGTTGCCGCCCTGCATCGTCGGAAGTTTAGTCGGCTCCTCCAGCTCGCTCGCCTGCGTCAGGTGGTCATTCTGAATCAGGACTTCCGCAGTCGTTCTGCGTCTGACGTTCGCGATTATTTTTTCGTAGTCGGTGTGCGATCCATAGACGTAAAAGATTAGCAGGTCTGGCTGAAAAGGGTAGAGATCGGCTTCGGCGGTGCGCCAGAGCAGTTGAGAAGAGTGGCCGCCAATCGCGCGATTCTCGATGACGAGGTTCGCGTTCGGATAGGTCTTGCGAAGCCATTCAGCGACTTTGCCGCTCCACGCCTGCTCCGTGATCGACTGCCCGTAAAACAGCACGCGCACTGTGTTTCGCTTTGTCGGCGTACTCGTCGCGAGCAGCCGCATCGTGCGCTGAATGCCGGTTCCGAACGAAGCATGATCGGCGGGAAGCATCGCTTTAGGAAAATCCGCAGTTTTTTGAGGCGCGTTCCGCATCTCTGAAGCGCCGCCCGTTATCACAAAAGCGGAGATCAGAGCAAGCGTGATAAACGTTGCGGCATTGGAAAATAAAATTGGAATGGGAGTTGTCCTTGTCGTAAGCGGGGCTCATTTGCGCCCCGAATTCGGATAATTTCGCTACAGTGCCTCTGGAGTTCCGCATGGCAACGAATGAGCAGGTAATATGAAAGACGGTTGCCCCAAATTGGGGGAGAGATAGGCAGTACGGAAGTCTTGCGCTAAACTGTACCCCGAATCGAAAAGAGAGACTGCGTATTGCGTTTCGTCGCGACGTGCGGAACCACTTCGCTAGAGCGTCTTCGGCGGGTAGCCTTTCGGGAGAGACACAAAAAAGGGCGTCGTTTGAAGCATTCTCGGCGTGCAAGACCTTTGCAAATGCGCTGTCAGCGGCAACGGTTTTGGACGAAGTTGCCGGACTTGAAAACTTGACGCTGCTAACGGGATTATGACATCCTGGCAGTACGGCGAAATGCGGCAAATCGTCATAAAGCTTGCTGCCTATTTATGATTACGAAGAGTATTTGGAACATAACGCCGATCATAAATTGCACGAACGCCTGCGCCTTGCCGACTCGAGGGGATCAAAAGCTTCAAGAAAGAAGGAGGCCTCAAGCATATGCCCAATATCTTGTTTAACGCAATTGACGTGTTGCCTGTCCTGGCGGCAGAGTATGATCTTTCGCCTCCCCTGAAATGTGAGTTGATACGACGAGGCTTCAACGATCATTACAGGGTCGAAACCTCGACTAAATGCTACATCTTACGCCTATACTTCCAGGACAAATACTACATAGAAAGCGACGCGGACTTCCGCTTCGAACTTGATCTGCTCGACTTTCTGCATACGAATGGCAACATGGTATCCTATCCCGTCACACGCAAGAATGGCGACCTGCTGGGCGGAATGGAAACGCCTGGCGGCTTGCGCTATTATGCTCTATTCACCTACGCGGAAGGGGAGATCGGAAAGAAGCTCGATCCGGACCTTGCGCGTATTTTAGGCCGGACAGTCGCCCGGCTGCATCAGAGTGCCGACCATTTTCAATCGAAACATCGCCGCTACCATCTCAATTTGCGCTACCTGCTTGACGAGCCGATTCAACTCATTCAAACATTTCTTCATGAACAAAACCATGAGGGCGTCAAAGCTTTGCTTCCTGCGGTACAGGAGTTGCGAGCGCAGATTCAGGCGTTGCCGACAACGCTTCCCGCGTATGGCATTATTCACGGCGATATGCACGGCGGCAACTGCGCCGTGACGGAACAAGGAGCCGTCACCTTCTTCGATTTTGATCATGGCGGCTACGGCTGGCGCGCTTACGATCTGGCGACTTGCAAAGGACGTCTGTCCGAAGATGCCTGGAACGCCTGTCTGGAGGGATATGAACAGATTCGCCCGCTTTCTCTAACCGAGATTGAAAGCATCCCGATCTTCCAAAAGCTACGTCCTATCTGGGATATAGGCGACATACTTGCGATGCGCACTGCTTGGGGCGACAGTAAAGAGTTTGGCGCAGAATTCGCCAATAGGATATACTCGAACTTCGAGGAGCTTTTCGGCAGTGGAACTTGATTCCATAGCGGCATAGCGTTAAGGTCATTTAGTCCTCGGAAACGTCTCGAGGGAGTCTCAAAAGGACAGTAGCGTAGAGCCAGACTTAACGCCCCGGCATCCGCCCGAAATAAAAGGCTACGTAGGCATAGGCGGCTGAAAATAGTGAATTTGACGCGACGCCTGACGCGGGCTGAAGCCGCAAACAGCATTCTCTCTCACTGCGCTCGCATTCGCAAGACTCTCGCTTACAACTCTCTTCCTTCCGAAATCATGCGCGTCGTCTCAGCGCCGACGGCAAACTCGCGCAAGATTTAGAATCCCGTATTTCCATACTCACATAGAATCCAGTTTCATAGTTTCATAGCGTCCTGAGGGAGTCATGAAACTATGAAACTGGAATTATCCGGAAGTCTTGCGCGAAGCGAACCTCCCTCGGCTCTGAAACTCCGACTTCAATTCCGGCGGAGAGGAAGTTCGCGCTGGAAATATTATTGCCATTTGATCGCTTTACTGCAACTCTGAAAACTGCGCGCGACTCGCGCCCTATCTCTCTTCCTCAGAGTTGGGACGGCAGTCTCCATCCTATATTGCCTATCCTCAAACTTCTGCCCTCGAACGTTTTCCTCAAGCGACGGTTCGGTTCAAATACTCGTCCACCGTTGCGAGGGCGAAGGGCGCGCCGGCGCGTTTCGCAGTCATGGAAAGGATGAGAGCGTGCGCGGTATCGAGGCTCGTCAGGCAGGGGACGCCCGCTTCCACGGAGGCGCGACGGATTTGCGCCGCCTCGCGTTCGATCAGTTTGTCTGTGGAGAGCGTGTTGATGATGAGCGCAAGTTTGCCGCTTTTGATCAGATCGACCAGGTTTCCGACTCCTTCGTGCAGTTTCTTCACCGACTCCGTCGCGATCCCGCGTTGCTGCAGGTACTTCGCAGTTCCCGAAGTGGCGAAAACCTTGAAGCCGAGTCTTTCGAACTCCCGGATGATCGGAACCGACTCCGCTTTGTCGCTGTCCGCGATCGTCGCAAGCATCGCGCCGCCGTCCGGCACGCCGATCCCGCTCGCCACCATCGCTTTGTAGAGGGCGCGAGAGTAGTCCGTGTCCATCCCCATGATCTCGCCGGTGCTCTTCATTTCCGGGCCGAGTCCGATGTCCACCTGCGCTAGTTTTTGGAAGGAGAAGACGGGCGCTTTGACGCAGATGCTCCCCTGATTCGGGTAGAGACCGGGGGCGTATCCCTGCTCTTTCAGCGACTTGCCGAGCATCGCGTGAGTTGCGACCTGCACCATCGGGATGCCTGTAATTTTGCTGAGGTAGGGGACCGTTCGAGAGGCGCGAGGGTTCACTTCCAGGACTTGCGCCGTGTCCGTTTCATGATCGACGACGAACTGAATGTTCATCATCCCGCGAACTTCCAGGCGTTTTGCCAGCAGAGTCGCGCTGTGAACGATCTGCTCGATGACGCTCTTCGAGAGGGATTGGGGCGGGTAGACCGCCATGCTGTCGCCGGAGTGAACTCCCGCGCGCTCGATATGCTCCATGATGCCCGGAAGAAGGCAGTCCTCGCCGTCCCCGATGACATCCACTTCCACCTCTTTGCCCAGAATGTAGCGATCCACCAGAATGGGCGCTTTCGGCGAGACGTCCACGGCGTAAGTCATATAGCGCTCAAGGTCTTTTCGGTTGTAGACGATCTCCATCGCCCGCCCGCCGAGGACATAAGAGGGCCGCACCAACACGGGGTAGCCGATCTCCTCCGCCACGACCAACGCCGCCTCCATGCTCGTGACGGC
>JAYVOT010000881.1:0-3841 GCA_043757795.1 Chthonomonadaceae bacterium
ATCATCATTCCATCCACGAAGCGTATTGCATGCCAACCGTATCCCTTTAAATCCAGTTGGTTTCAATTTTCCTTTGACAAAGCGGGTCTTAAGTTCAAAAGAGGCGATGATGGCGATTGAAGCTGAATTAAAAACGACAAACAAGCTCTATTCCGCACAAGACCTAGAGTCTTTCTCCGCCAACGGGAAGAGATATGCGCTCATATTGGGAGAATTGGTCGAGATGCCGCCTGCTGGAAATGAACATGGGATGTTCACGGATCTCGTTAGTTCAAACGCTTCCGTCTACGCTCAACAAATGAAACTTGGGGTGGGGTTCGCGGCTGAAACAGGTTTCAAATTGACCCGGAATCCGGATACCGTCATCGCTCCCGACTGGTCGTTTATCGTTAAAGAGCGACTACTGAAACCGATAGAGAAGAGCTATGGAACCGTAATTCCCGATCTTGTCATCGAAACGCGCTCGCCGGGCGACTCGCGCTCCGAGTTTCTTTCAAAAGTTCTTTTATGGCTTGATGCCGGGGTCAAGATAGTCTGGGGGATTGATCCGAAGAACCGAACCTTGACGGTTTACCGGGTGAATTCTCCCACCAGAATTTTAGTGTCCGGAGACACCCTCGAAGGAGACGAAATCCTACCAGGCTTCACTTACCCGCTCAATCAACTTTTCGGAGACAATGAAGAATTGCTGACTTTCGAAACTGAGTTGGAAATTCGATAGAAAATCCTACTGAAGACGGCTCAAGCTTAGCAAGACCTGAGCTTCCAAGCTCCATTCGGAGAGGACGCACCAGCGGATTTCCTGCAAAATAGACGAACGCTCAGCGGCGCTGATATTCAAGAATTTTCCCAATGACAGCGCATGAGAATTAATTAGACGCGCTTTCAAATGCTTTATGAAAAGCGCTGACAAACGAGGAACGGCAAGCATGTTTCAGACCGGACAACAGATAGGACCTTACACTCTCACCGAGCGACTCGGCGAGGGGGGATATGGCGTCGTCTGGCTGGCGGAAGAACGAACAGGTTTGTTAAAGCGCTCCGTCGCGCTTAAGCTCCCAAAAGACCTGAATCCAGATCTGGAAGATATTCGTAGGGAAGCGGAGTCCTGGTTGCAAGCAGGAAAACATTCGAATATCGTTCAGGTTTTAAATGCGGACATCTATATGGATCAGGTGGCGATAGCAAGCGAATACGTACCGGGCGGAACTCTGCACGACTGGATGAAGCGATATGGCGGCAAGGCTCCTTCAACCGAAGCGGCTGTGAATATGATAGTAGGAATTCTATCGGGCTTGGAGCACCTGCACAAAATTCAACCTCGCCCCCTTATCCATCGCGACTTGAAGCCGGGAAACGTTCTGCTCAACGGCGACATACCGCTTCTGACGGATTTCGGAATCAGTCGAGTGTTCAGTTCTACTGTTATGACGCGCGCCTCGGGAACTCCCTGTTACATGCCCCCGGAAGCCTTCGATGATCGCTTTTCGCCTCAAACGGACATATGGGCGGCAGGAGTGATGCTTTATGAGATGCTTACGGGGACTTTGCCATTCCCGCAAAAAGATTTGACTCCGCTCATAGGCGCGATTTTGGGCAAAGACCCGGAACCGTTGCCATTCAGCGTTCCCCAACAGATCGTCGCGGTCACAATGAAAGCATTGCAAAAAGATCCGGCATATCGGTTCTCGTCAGCAGCTGAGATGCGGATGGCGTTGTTCAGCCCGAACTCAGCGCCTGTTTACTCGTCGACATTGCCGACAATTCCCTCATACTTGCAGAAAAACTCAGCTCCGAACGCCACTATCGTGCCGCAACCGGCAAATCAGCTATCGTACAACATTCCAAAACTTCAAGAGGCGGAGATGGTGATGTACGAATCCGCTACAAGAAACAAAGAGTTGCAACTACCTTCGAATACGTTGCCGATAGTGAAAGCAAGTCCGCCTTCTTTTGAAACATTGCCGATAATCTCTGAGAAACAAGACGGATTTCTTGAAAAAGTCGCACGAAGCACCAGTTTATTCTGCCTTACGCTGGGTGCATCCTTACCGATATGGGCTGTCATCGAGGGTATTACGGATAGAGTTCCAAATACTTCCATAATTTGGCTCGGGGCGGCAGTCCTCAATGCTATCATCTTTGCCCGAATCGCATGGCATCGTTACGCATGGCCAGATCTGGCGCTTCGAAAGAAATTCGCTTTCAGATTCGCTGCTCTTGGCTTTTTCGCCGGTACTTTCGTCCCTGTCGTCATTGTGATTCTCATCATTGCAATAGGGAGCGCAACCGCCCCGAAGCGTACGCCGAATGAACAAGATCAAATTGAAAGATAGAAGCCTGGCGTTGCCGCGAGGAGTGAGCAATGCCGAATTATCGACCTCGATTGAAAATCGCAATTCAATCTTCGACTGCTGTGAAAGTGGCTCTTAAGAGATGCTAAATCTGAATTCCTTCGGATTGATGAACGCTCTTGCGTTATTCCGAATTCAAAAGTCCATCTCTTCATTCAATGAATCCGAATTCTCGAAAATCCTCCACGCAATTAGCGCACAATTGAAGATGCGATTATCAAACTTCAATAGCTGTAATGTCGCGGTTGAAAACGCATCCCGCGAGAATGACTCGCTACAACTTCAAGGGAGACTCAAGAGCGAGATGCATATTAAATTCGCCACTCTATTCCGTACTGCCTTATACGCCCCGCTTGTCGCATTTTCCGTGGGTTTTATTGCGATTCCCTCAGCGGCATTCGCTCAGTCCGGCTCCTTCGTTCCCTTTGTGATGCCCTGGGACGACTCGAGCAAATCTCTCATTGACTCTAGCTCTCTCAATCCCGCCCCGGCAGGCGTGAATGGGCGTTTGCGTGCCAAAAATGGACACTTTTATGATGATAAAGGGTCGAGAGTGCGTTTTCTTGGTGTAAATATCGGAGCTGACGCTGCTTTCCCGACTCATGCGGACGCTGAGAAAGTGGCGGCGAGACTTCATAAATACGGCTTCAATATAGTCCGGCTGCACCATATGGACACGGATTGGGCGGGAATTAGCCTCATTGATCGAACTTTCGACGACACGCAACACTTCAATAAAGAGGCGCTCGACAGGTTCGATTACTTCGTCGCGCAGTTGAAAAAAAACGGCGTCTATTCGAACATCAACCTCAAGGTCTCAAGGGTCTTCAAAAAAGGCGACGGACTCCCGGACACCGATAAGCTAGGTTACGCCTGTAAACCTGTGGATTACTTTGATCGGAAGATGATCGCACTGCAGAAAAAGTTTGCGCAAGACTTCCTCACCCACCTCAACCCCTACACGAAAAGTCGATACGTCGATGATCCTGCAGTCGCAGTCGTCGAGATGAACAATGAAAACACGCTTATCGGAAACAACTGGTTCGGCTCTCTCGCAAGTCTGCCGGACTACTATCAAAAAGAGTTGACTGAGCGATGGAATGGTTGGCTAAAGTTCAAGTATAAGACGACAGCCGCCCTTACAAAAGGCTGGACCGCCAACGACATTCCTCTTGGATCAAACTTGATTCGCCGGACGCCGCCGGGCACGCCCTCGGCCTGGGTTCTGGAGAACAACACTGCTCCCGCCGATTCTGCGCTCATCAATCCTCCATCAATGCCGCCTCCCGGAGTAAGAGGAAGAATCTACAGCATTGGAATCAATAAGGTCGGCGGGCAAAATTGGCACATACAGTACAATCTACCGGGTTTGACACTCAAAGACGGCGAGACATACTCTTTTAATTTCTATGCGAAAGCCGATAAAAACCGAAAAATCTCCCTTAACGCCTCAACGGATCGTACCGACTACCACAACATCGGGTTGG
>JAYVOT010000882.1:0-3836 GCA_043757795.1 Chthonomonadaceae bacterium
CAGTCCATTCTTGCGACAAAGCTGAATGAGCAGATGACAGTTCCTTTGCCGGAAACGAACGGCTCGCTCGCGCTTTCCGCTTTTGACGAGATTATGGAGTTTGCGAAAAAAGCGACTCTTTTTTGCATCGGGCCTGGTTTGACGACAAATTCTGAAACCGTTAAAATTATACAACGTCTACTCAGTGAACTTGAACTTCCTGTCGTTTTGGATGCAGACGGGTTGAACGCACTCGCGCTCGATCCGAAATGCCTGGAAGGGAGAATGGACGCCCCTGCAGCGCCTCTCATTCTTACTCCGCATCCCGGCGAGGCGGCTCGACTTCTAGGCTGCGGCGTCGCGGAAGTGCAAGCGGATCGCATCAAGTCCATACGTGAGTTGGCGTTGCGATTCCGCGCAACGGTTCTTCTCAAAGGACGACATACGCTCATTTCAAGCCAGGACGGAATAGTCTTCGTCAATCGAACGGGAAATCCGGGAATGGCGGCGGGAGGCATGGGAGACGCGCTCACCGGGATAGTCGGGGGGCTTCTAGCGCAAACGATCGCTCGTTTCAAAAGAAGTTCAAAGTCCGTTCCGCCCAATGTGCATTGCGTCGCGCTTGGAGCCTGTCTCCACGGACTTTCAGGAGACCTCGCCATTGAAGGAGTCAGCGAAATCGGAGTTTCCGCTTCGGATGTGATCAACAAACTGCCTTTCGCTCGCAAACTTTTAGAGGAGTCGCTATGAAACGAACCTTATTTTCCAACACAATAGTTTCCCTTCCTACTGCAATACTTCCGATTTCCATCGTCTCGCTTGTTTGCATCCTGACTTTGCAATCTGCGTCAGCTCAGAACGCCGTGCCCGGTTCGCCGGGAACTGGAGTTTCAGGGACTGTTAAGCCTGCGAGTCCGCAGACGCCTACGGCGTCGGTCGGCGTGATGCAGATCAAGAAGAGCGTTTCAGGCGACCTCTCCTATCGTTTCGTAAGTTCTTCCGACAAGCCCGGCGGAGTCGCCTCTGCAACTGCGCCTGTTCCTCTTCCTGCTGCGCCCGGCTCCGACAACATCGTCGCGATCCCGATTCCCTCCTCCGTGAACGTCAAAGAGACTCAAATAGAAATACTTGACAATGGGAAAGGCAATCTCGCGCGCCTGCCCATCGACACGAAAACGGTTGCAAATTTGAGCGACAGTTCATTTAATACTGCAATTCGAATTGGCGTACCGATACAAGCCAAAGGCTTAGGCGTCATCGGGGCGCAGGCGACGATGACGAACGCCACCAAAAAATTCACGCAAACGCGCCTGCTGCAACCGGACGACAACGGGGTCGCTCGCTTCGACAACGTGCCGTTGAACGAACCTGTCACCGTCTCAGTCAGTTACGGGACACACCCCCCGGAGAGCATCACTAAGACGCTGACTCCCACTCGTCCGGCTGAAGCGTGGTCGCCTATCGCAGTAGATTGGCTGGACGCAAAGACAGTCGCGGCGCCGACGCCGGTCGCTTCAACGTCGGGATCATTCAGCGGATCAGGCGCATCGACAGGGCGCCCCTCCTCCATGGAACCTGCGCCCGCACGCCCGATAGAGCCGCCAAATCCACTCAATTCATTGGTAAGCTTAGTGGTGAGTCTCCTCTTTCTAGGCGGCATAGGTTATGCCGGTTTCTGGGCGTATAAAACGGGCAGATTGAAAACTTTTCTGGACAAGCTCGGCATCAATACAGTTGAGACCGCTACTGCAGGCGCGTCGGGAGCAAGCCCCTTCACCGCGAACTCCGCTCCTCCGCTGACGCCAATTACGGAAGGAACAGCGGATCCTTTTGGCGGGGCGCCCGGTTTGGGAGGCGGATTCGCTGCTTCTCCGGTAACTACAGGACCGCGTTTGATCGCAACGTCAGGAACCTATTCAGGAACGATTTTTCCCATTACCGGAGGCTTTATCGACATCGGAAGAGACCCGGGAAACGGAGTTCCTATGCCCAACGACACCAACACCTCTCGGAAACACGCGACGATCTCCGGCGGAAACGGACAGTTCACTCTTACTGACAACGGTTCCTCTAACGGAACTTTCCTGAACGGCGTGCGTGCGCCCGGAATGACTCCTCAACCTCTTCGACAGGGCGATGAGATACAGGTTGGAATGACTCGTTTCCGTTTTGAAGCGTAGCGAACGCAGGGAGAACCGAAGCGATGGGATCTAAAATCTGGGTTGGCTTGATATTGGGAACGATCGGGGGGTTCCTCGGTTGGTTTCTTCAAGAGCATATGATCGACTACAATGCGCATATTGTGCCGGGTCTATTGCCCGGACAGGGAAACATTCGTCAATCCATTACTAGCGGCGAGACTTTCATTCTCACTCTGACGGTAGGAGGTTGCATCGGGCTTTTTCTGGGCGCGGTCGACGGCATAGTAAGCGCGGATAAGAAGAAGATACTCACAGGTCTTGCAGTCGGGGCGTTCGCCGGGATCGTTCTAGGTTCGGTAGGATTGCAATTGGGAAGCCTGATTTACAATCTGCTCGGCGGATCCAATATCCAATCCCAAACGCCCAACATCATCACTTTCTCTTTGCAAGTGTTCGCTCGATCCATGGGTTGGGCGATGATGGGAGTCGGTTTCGGGGCAGGTTCAGCGATCATCACCCGCTCGCCGAAGCGCATCCTCAACGGCGCAATAGGGGGTTTGATCGGCGGTTTGATCGGAGGGTTCGTCTTTGATATGGTGGCAAACGCCGCAACCCCCGTTTCGACAGCGCTCGGAGCTTCCGGTGCGCGAGATGTCGGCGGCCCGAGCCGCATGATCGGGTTTACGCTCATAGGGGGACTCACCGGGTTCTTCATCGGATTGGTGGAGGAGTTGCTCAAGCAGGCGTGGGTGAAAGTTCTCGCCGGGCGAAACGAAGGCAAGGATTTCATTCTGTACAAAGACATGAACCTCTTCGGGAGAGATGAGCGTTGCGACGTTCCTCTTTTTGGAGATACCTCCGTGGGCGTACAACATGCCGCGATTCGCACCGATGGGAAGCGTCACTTCCTATTGGCGGCGGACACTCCTGTCGGAACGCACGTGAACGGACAGCAGATAGCCCCCAATGTCGACCTGCTCCTCCGAGACGGCGACATGCTTCAAATGGGAACTCATCGGATACTTTTTCACGAGAAAGCGACCGCATCGCGACTTGTCAGACCCAATGAGGACCTTCAGTCGCAAAAGTCTAAGCCCGGAGCGCTTCAGATGCCCTCGCATCTATGTTCCTTTTGCGGCTCTCCCAGGGATCGGAACGGCCATTGCAAGTGCAGTCTTGCAGAGGGAGACGCGAACCTTCCTGCAACAGGAATGTTGCCCCAATCCCCGATTAATTACGATATTCCGCCCGCATACTCTCCTTCTTCTCAGCCTGCAGGCTACGCGCAGAGCGGCGGCGCATCCACTGCGATGATGGACAACTACTCTCCTCCAAACTTCGCAGTCGCCTTCAAAGGTCAACTGTCGGGAGTTGAAGGTCCGTATTCCGGGCAGGTTTTCTTTCTCTCTACAGCGAATATGGTGGTAGGCAGGGAACCGGGGCGAGATATCGTATTGATTCAGGACACGACTGTCTCACGAACCCACGCGCAGATCGTTCAACAGGGCGGAAGTTACCTTGTATTCGACAATAACTCTTCCAATGGAACTTTTGTCAACGGACAGCGGGTGGCTTCGTCCTATCCGCTCAACATCGGAGACATCGTGCAGTTCGGCTCCAGCAAATTCAGGTTCGAATAGAAAAGCGAGTTTTGCGCAGCACTCAGTTTCGATTGCGAGGGAGTTTTGCGCTTGCGTCAAAATCGGGAGCGTCGTC
>JAYVOT010000883.1:0-3836 GCA_043757795.1 Chthonomonadaceae bacterium
CAGGTCATATTTGACTGTTTTGTGTCCAGAGGCGGTTCTCCGGGCATCCTGAAAGGGTGAGTTTTTCGGAACAGATTTTCTATCGAATACTTTCACAGCACCTTCAGTCATGGGACTCGAGTTATAGAGCTCTATCGTGTGCGTAACATGACTTAATAGGACTCTCGCATAAATCTTCCTTCCTTCAAAGTTGGAGCGCCAGGAGTGCAGACGATGTAAATTAGATAGAATCCCATTTTCGTATCTCAATAAGCGGATTAAAATCCATAAGAATTTCAACTCTTCTTTTAGATTGCATTAAGAACAATTAATCTGGAATTAAGCTTATTTTTATTTTCATGCAGTAGACTTTACATTGTAGCTTTGCAATCATATCTACTTTTGCATCAATGTATTGAAAGGAAACTATTCCATGATGACACGCCTGAAAAAAGGTTTCACTCTCATCGAACTGCTCGTCGTTATTGCAATTATTGCAATTCTTGCGGCGATTTTGTTCCCCGTTTTCGCCCAAGCAAGAGCGAAAGCTCGCCAAACAGTATGTCTTTCCAACAATAAACAGTTCGGACTGGCAATTCTAATGTATGCTCAAGATTACGATGAATACTTCCCGCTTGGAGCTTACAATACGGATCCGACTGCACCAGTCGTGATGTGGTACGATGTCGTCGAGCCGTACATAAAATCCGGCGCCGGCGGAATTATCACCGCCGACACAGTCGCAGGCAGGAAGAACGCTCCAGTTTGGATTTGCCCTGACCTGAGCAATAAGAGTATTCCTAAAGGTCCGGGTGACCCGGAACCCGGACCTTTTCCTCCCGGACGCTACTTTCCTGCTTTCAGTTACATGGCGAACGCGAATATCATGCCTTTCTACCACTCCGCTTTTGCGAGCTATGGTCACTTTCCCGGCAAGCCCTCCCCTCTTGCAAAGTTGGACGCTCCCGCTCAAGTAGTTCTCGCGACAGAAGGATGGGGCTACATCAATGGAACCGGCGGCGATGACTGGACGACAGGTTGCAACGGGCTAGAGACCGACTATCCTGTCAGCGGAAGTCCGACGATCGGACAAGCGGCTCTCTACTGCGCGGCTCGATACAGGCACAGCGGCGGCGCGATCTATCCTCTTGCGGACGGCCATGCGAAATGGTTCAAAGGTCCTTCAAACTCCTGGCGAGCGAGAAGCACATCCGGAGTAGCCTGGAACAAACTGCTTGCGCCCAATGCGTCTGCATGGTTCAGGGAGCAATAACCGATGAACTTGGAAAAACCCTTCACGATCGCTGGCGCCATTTGCGGACTTGTCGCTTTCTCCATCGTCTGCAACGCCCAGACGCATAAACCCATCTCAACCGGACAAAAGATCACTCTCTCAGAACGTCTGACGCCTGAACAGCCGACCGTGTTTGTCTTCCTCAAGACGAACAGCAGTCTTGAACGCGACTTCCTGAAGGAGTTGTACAAGGTTAAAAGCGAAAAGGCGGGCTTGGAAACGATTGAACTTAGAACCGGACTGGAGCCGATCGCAAAACAGTACGACATCAAGGAGACTCCGACCGCTATCGTCTATGATCGAAGAGGACGAATCGTAACTCGGAGTTCCAAAGCGAATGAAATCAGCGCCGCCGTAAAAAAAGCGGCGGAAGTGATGCGAATCGACTGGGCGGAAGAGGGTGATGCGAACTACCTCAATTCCGTTCGTTTGATCGGGCGCAGCCCCGGAGTTGGCATTCTGCGAACGATGACGCTTCAACCGGAGTACTTGAAGCTCATCAACGATCTTTCGCAGAAGGCGCACTTCTCGGATGGCTTCTTGAAACGCCGGGTTAAGGAGATGATCGCGACTTACGTCTCGGAAATCAACCATTGCAAATTTTGAACAGGAGCGCATGCGCGCTTCCTGCAGTTGCAGGGACAAGATGAAAAAGACGTCGATCTCCTGGGAACGGGACATCGCGATATGGCGAGTTTTACTCCCAAAGAGCAAGCTCTCCTGGATTACGTGAAGGTGTTGACGCTGACTCCGTCGAAAGTCAAAGACAGCGATGTTGAAAAATTGCGAACCACCGGGTGGAATGACAATGAAATCTTTGAGGCGTCATTCATCACCTCGTTCTTCGCTTTCTTCAATCGGATGGCGGACGCCTACGGACTCGACTACGATCCGGCTCGCTGGTTGCCGCCGGAACGTCGCCTTCCGCCGACGCCCCCAGATTCAAAGCTAATCGAAGCCAATCCGAAAAAGTAGAATCCAGGGTCATCCGTATAAAACGGATGACCCATCCTTCCTGAGTTAAGCCTATGACCTGGATCAAAACAGTTAAACCGCATGAAGCGGACGAGAAGTTGCGTCAGGCGATGAGACAGTACAAAAGCCTCTATCCGATAGAGTATCGGAACGAAGTGGAAATACTGAAACCGATGGCGTCGCGAGAGCAGGGAGGCAGCATCTCCGACTCTCACAGCCTGTTGCCCGATACGCTTTTTCACGCTTTTGCGACTCTTGGGACACTACTTTCTCCGGATTTGCCTTTGACAAGAAGGCAACATGAGATGATCGCGACCACAGTTTCCGTGCTCAATGACTGTTTTTATTGAACGGAGTCTCACGCAGAGTTTCTGCGTCGTGCGACGGGAGATGAAGAGCTTGTGGCGGCGCTTCGGGTCGATTATCGAACGGCGAAGCTTGAACCTCAGGATCGGGCGATGCTCGACTATGTGACTGTTTTGACAGTCAAACCTGCCGATGTTCGTCGTGAGGACGTCGAGAATCTGAGAGCGCTCGGCTTTGACGACACAGCCATACTTCAGATCAACCTGATCGCCTCCTGGTTCAATTATATCAACCGAGTAGCAGACGGTCTCGGCGTCGCCAGGCTCTAAGAGCCTGTCATTTAATAATCACAGCGCAGATTCCCAATTGCATCTTTGAATAGACTCTATGCTCTGGAATAAGCGCGATATGAGAGTGATATGTTATATTTAACTATGGCGCTCGAATAGTTTTTAACTGGTCTCGTCCGGGAATATGGCAGGAAGCGACTTTCTATCAAATCTTTTCTGCGTGAGTAAAACAGCGTTCATTGAAACAGACAAATCAAAGCATTTATTCGCCGAAAAAGCCCCTTCCTATTACAAGGAAGGGGCTTTTTTGGGAATTAGACGCGCCTACGCCATGCTTGCCAGGATCGACTCCATGGCTCGCTGCAACCGATCCAACTCTCCTTCAAGAACCGTCATCTGCGTTTTCGCATCCGCCGGCCTGCCTTGATTAGCGGTCAGTTCCAGTTTTCGCACCGCTTCAACCGCGGCGGTAGCATTGAGGCTCATCAGCATTCCGCGCAACTTGTGGGTCGCACGCAAGAACGTGCTTCTGTCGCCTTCGCCGATTGAAGTTCTCATGTCGTTGACCTGCCTGGCGCATTCCACTTTGCAGAGGTTTGAGAGCGACTGCAACACTTCGGGACTGCCTGCAACTCGTTGCAGGAGAGCTTTACGATCCATAATCGAATTCAACTCTATCGCCTCTTCTATCTCCGCATTCTTCTTGTCGGCTGCGAGCCGGAGCGCAAGAATATCCGATTTCTGGATCGTCTCAGTTGCAACGTCCTGCGAATTTGCAGAAGCGCCTGAGAGGCCGGGAATAGAGGCGAGATTGAACGGAATGCCCACTTTGAAGGCAGGTCGCGTTGAGGCAACCTCTTGAATTGCAGGTTCCGACTTAACTATCGGCTCAGCCGCTTCTTGTGTAACGACGATCTCCGGATTAAGGATCGACTCAATGCACGCTTCTATGTCTTCCGCAGATACAGGCTTGATGAGACAGGCGTCCATTC
>JAYVOT010000884.1:0-3829 GCA_043757795.1 Chthonomonadaceae bacterium
GGTTAGTCGGGATCCTTACCAACAGAGACATCCGTTTTGAGACGAATTTCTCGCGATTGATTAGCGACGTGATGACCCGCGAAGACTCCAGACGATGCGGATTAGTCACCGCCCCGCTCGGTACCACCCTCGAACAGGCGCAAGAGATCTTGCAAGCCAACCGAATTGAAAAACTCCCCATCGTAGACGAAAATAGAAAACTCCTCGGCCTCATCACTATCAAAGACATCCAAAAAGTGCGACAGTTCCCGAATGCGACTAAAGACAATCGCGGCAGATTGCGATGCGGAGCCGCGATAGGACCTCTTCGCGACCCGATAGGAAGAACTGCGATTTTAATCGCGGCGGGAGTGGATTTAATCGTTATAGATGCGGCGCACGGGCAGTCAAAGGGCGTATTGGACGCACTCAGGGCTGTCAAACGAGAATTCCCCAACATGCCGATCATCGCTGGAAACGTGGCGACGGCTGAGGGCGCGCAAGCGCTTTGCGACGAAGGCGCAGACGCCATTCGAGTGGGACTTGGCGGCGGCAGCATCTGCACTACTCGAATCGTGAGCGGCGTGGGAGTCCCGCAACTTACCGCCGTGATCGACTGCGCAAGGGTCGCGCAACGGTACGGCATCCCCGTCATCGCGGACGGCGGCATCCGATTCAGCGGGGACGCGGTAAAGGCTTTGGCGGCGGGCGCAGGGGCTGTCATGGTAGGAAATCTGCTTGCAGGAACGCAAGAGGCTCCCGGAGAGGTCATCCTCTATCAGGGACGCGCCTATAAAGATTACCGAGGAATGGGCAGTGAAGCGGCAATGAAGGAAGGCTCAAGCGACCGTTACGGGCAGGCAAGCGATGCGAGATTCGTTCCGGAGGGCGTCGAAGGTCGCGTCCCGTATAAGGGTAGCTTGAACGATACCGTTCATCAGTTCATGGGCGGCATTCGCTCCGGCATGGGCTATCTCGGAGCACGCACCCTAGCAGAGTTGCAAGAGCGAGCGCAGTTTGTCAAAATCACCGGAGCCAGTCTGCGTGAGAGCCACGTCCACGATGTCTGGATCACAAAAGAACCGCCGAACTACTCCAGCGAATACATGATGGGCGAAGCCGGGCGCGAATAGTGAGTCCAAGATCTTCGTAGTGCAGACGATTGACTGAAGTTCGAGTCAAGATTTTAGAAACGCGGCTTTCGGAGTTTAGAAAGAAACGGTGAGATTTCCGATTTCGAGTAGGTTCATTTCATTCCGTACGAAACAAACGAATTTCGCAATCTCAAAAGCGGATTTTTTAGTCTGTCCTCAAAAGCCTCTCGAATTGGAGATTTAACCTGCAACCCTATGTAGTTGACGACCGCTCAGTTCTGCGAAGGAGTAGGTTCGGTCTATTTTCTTTCTTCTTCTTTTACTTCTCAGGAGTTGGTCTGCTCAACACTTTTTTGCCGATCTACTGGCATCGTATTGGTTTCAACTTTTCTCAAATAGGGTTCTTCAACACGACTGCCGCGATCGCGGGAGGGGTCGCGCTCATGCCGATTTGCACTCTTTCGGACTGGTTGCAGCACAGACACGCCTTCGTCATCGTGAGCGCTGCGATCTCGGGAACGTGCGCAATTCTGTTTCAGTTCGTCCACAGCTTTGAAGGCGTAATGGTCTTAAACGCCTTTAGCGGCATTGCGATGTCCGTCAGCATGTCGCTCGCAGGGACGATGTGCGCGGATGCTTTTCGATCTCAAAATTCAGGCAACGGATTTGCAAAAGCTCGTGCGGGAGGAACAGTCGGCTACTTGCTCGTCATGGCGCTTTTGCTTTTCGTCAGTTTGAAAATTAGAGATCTGCTCACTTTCAACCTCTCTTCGCTGTGCTTCCTATTTGCGGCGCTCTCTATTCCGGCAGTCCCGCGCCAGGCAAAAAGAACCTTGCACGCTTTACCGGGTTTTGATGGGTTTACCCAAATTCTACGGAATCGAAATGCGGCAGCTTTCTTACTTTGTTATTTTTTAATGCAGATGGCGTTCTCGGGACAGATGTCTTATTTCACTCTCTACATAAACGCACTCACTCCCGCTCCGGCAAAATGGTTCATCCCGCTCGCACTTCTTTTCAGCAGCATGGTCGAACTGCCGTTCATGGCTTTTAGCGGCAAATATATAGACCGCCTTGGTGCGCTAACCCCACTGAAAATCGCATGCGTCGCGATGGCGGCGAGAACTTTCGGTTATGCAGTGTTGCCCAATCAAACAGCGATACTGGGACTGCAATTGATGCATGGATTGACTTTTTCGCTCTTCACCGTCGCACCCTTCGCCTTCTTCGCAAGCCTGGCTGAGGAGCGATACAGAGCGAGCAGTCTTGCAATTTTGGGAGTCGTCACTACGATCTCGTTTGCGCTCACGCCGCTCATAGCCGGCAAACTTGCAGATCGGATCGGCATTCAAAACCTCTTCTTCGTTTTCGCATCCTGCGCTGCGCTTGGCGCAATCGTTCTCTTCGCCTTCGTGCGACAACCCGACTCCAATTCGATCAAATTATAAAACGAAAAAGCCCTGCTTTCATTTTCGAAAAAGCAGGGCGATAAGTGAGATTTCCGAGACCGATCAAGCAGCTTGTTTCGAGAGTTCCGCCCAAGTTGCGGCCACTCTTCGATAACAGGCTACTTTCCCGTCGAGGCTGGCAGGCAGAGTGTCCTCGCTGTCCAGACGAACTCTGCGGTCGCTATCAACTTGAAAGTATATTCCCGGGCGTACGCGCTCTCCTGCGAGATAGATTTCATCATGAATATCCTGCTTCAGTCTCTTGGTCATTTCCAGCTTCTCCCCTCTTGAATACAACGTGTCGGCAACTGCTTCCAGGCTGCCCGTCGCCGCAAATCGGCGATAGAGGTTCCGACGTTGACTAAACTCCATACGCCGAATTTCGCTCTATAGTTTCCGTAAAGAGGGGAACAACTCGGAATCTATCTAAGAATGAAAACTATTCCAAATTAAAATAATATTCAGGAGTGCGATAGCGATAACGATGATCCAAGAGATGATTTTTAGCCACAAAGGATTTACGAATTCGCCCATCTTGCTCTTGCTTCCAGTAAACATCACTAAAGGAATCGTGGCAAAGGAGAGCTGAACCGAAAGAACCGCTTGCGATAGAATCAGAAGCCTGTATACCGCTTGATTTTGATGCGCTTCCCCGCCGGATCCGTTCATCATAATCACAATAATTGCAGGGATAATTGCGAGTAGCCTAGTCGCAAGACGCCGCTTCCAGGGCGCTATCTTCAATTGAATGAAGCCCTCCATGACGACCTGTCCTGCCATCGTGCCGGTGATAGTGGAAGATTGACCGGAGGCGAGAAGGGCTACTCCGAAAAGCGCCGCCGCTACGCCGGAAGTGAAAAGCCGCCCCAGAGTCGCGTGAGCCTGAGTCAATTCAGTGACGACAAGTCCCCGATCATGAAATACGGCGGCAGCCATAATAAGAATGGCGGCGTTCACAAAAAAGGCTCCGTTCAGCGCGATGAACGTCTCGAAAAAATAGTACTTCAGCGCAGAGCGGAGGCCGCCGGGAGTCCTATCCACCGCCCTTGATTTCACTAGCGCGGAGTGAAGGTACAGGTTGTGGGGCATGACCGTGGCGCCTAAAATCGCCAGGGCGATAAAAAGACTTTCCCGATCCAGCGTGGGACGGATAAGCCCTCCGGCAACCCCGCCCCAATCCGGCTTCGCCAGAATCAGCTCAACAAGATAGCATCCCCCTACCGTCAGCACGAGAGTTATTATAAGCGCCTCCACTTTCCTCAATCCCTTGCCCTGCAAAGCAAGCAGCAGGAGGACGTCAAAAGCGGT
>JAYVOT010000885.1:0-3807 GCA_043757795.1 Chthonomonadaceae bacterium
CTTCTATCGAGGCTTTTTGGAAGACGCCACTGACAGGGCTATTGATGGGGCTGATAATTGAAATGCGCTCGACGGCTCTATGTTCTTTATGTCCCCGCATTGTAAGACGCAAGGCCATTGCAGTTGGCACAAATCTTTGTTGTGAATAAGAACGAGATATAATATAGATTGATCCCGTCGTGCTATGAGTACACGGCGATAATGCCTACCGAGAAGAACCTTTTCTCATCCGTCCACGAACTCAACCAAAATGTCGAAAACTAGAACTCGTGTCAAAATCTGCGGGATAACGAATATGGAGGACGCGCGCGCCGCTATCGATTACGGCGCGGACGCCATCGGTTTCGTTTTTGTCCCGGAGTCGCCGCGTTATGTCGGTTCGGATTCCGACTTTCTATCGAAGTTGCCTACCCTGCCGCCTTTTGCAACGAAAGTCGCGCTCTGCACCTTCGAAAACGCCACTTTATCTGAGTATGTAGATACGTTCGATGTTTTTCAGCTCTACTCGACGAACTTCAAACTTCCGAAAGGCAAACCTCGCTTTCAAGCGTTTCGTATGAAAGGCGAAGAGAGTCTCGAAGAGATTCATGCTGCCTTGCAACAGGATGCTATGTCCTCAGCCCCCGCTCCGCTCTCCGCGATTTTTCTGGACGCCTATCACAAGGATAAACTCGGCGGCAGCGGAGAAGTTTTTAATTGGGAACTCGCTGTGGAGGCAAAGCGTCGTTTTGATATTCCGATGATTCTCGCCGGCGGATTGACTCCTGAAAACGTTGGAGAGGCAGTCAAAAGAGTCCGTCCTTACGCCGTTGACATCTCAAGCGGAGTAGAGGCGGAGCCGGGAAGAAAAGATCACGCCAAGCTCATAGCCTTCATTCGCGCCGTCCGAAACGCCGACGCCGAACTAGTTGAGTCGTAAAGTTTTGCGCAAACAGGCAGGGAACGACTTGCATCGTGGCGAAGTTACTATAAAGCATTGGTAACTATCTGCAGGAGTCGAAAATGGGGATTGCTAACAGAAGACAGAGGTTGTTTACTGAAGAAGAGTACCTTTCGCTTGAGGAAGAAGCGCTGGAGAAAAGCGAGTTCTTTCAGGGGCGGATCTATGCAATGGCGGGCGGGTCTTCCAATCACTCAGCTATTTCCGTGAATGTAGCCGTCGCCTTCAGTATTGCGTTGCGAAACCGACCTTGCATCGTCTACAATAGCGATTTCAGGGTCCGAGTTTCACAGGCAAATCTCGACACGTATCCTGATGTTTCAATCGCTTGCGTCAACCCGCTTATCTTCAATTTCAAAAATACTCAGACTCTCATGAATCCAAACTTGATTTTGGAGGTGTTGTCCCCCTCTACGGAAAAGTATGATCGAATCGAAAAATTCGAAAGTTACAAGCTCATTCCAACTTTGACTGATTACCTTCTTGTCGCCCAAAATAGCGCTAAAGTGGAGCATTTCGTCCGACAAGCTGACGGAACTTGGAGTTGCACTGTCTCCGAAGGGCTTGACGCGACAGTAAAAATCGACTCGTTGGAGTGCGAACTTCCGCTGTCTGAAATCTATTTGAAAGTCGACCTTTAGAAACGTTTGATGAGGAAAGAGGTTGCTGAATGGGGATTGCGAACAGAAGGCAGAGGTTGTTTACTGAAGAAGAGTACCTTTCGCTTGAGGAAGAAGCTGTGGAAAAGAGCGAGTTCTTCCGAGGTAAAATCTATGCGATGGCGGGCGGATCCTACGACCATGCAGCGATATCGTTGAATATTGGAGGAGAATTAAGAACTCTTTTGAAGGGGAAGAAGTGTCAGGTCAGCAGTTCCGACACCCGCGTCAAAATTCCAACTTCGAGTTTGAATACCTACCCGGATATCACTGTTATTTGCGGCAGACCGGAATTGCATCTTTATAGAAACACCCAGACCCTCCTCAATCCGACGCTGATCGTTGAAGTCCTTTCGACGACCACGGAAAAATATGATCGAGGCGACGAGTTCGAGAACTACAAGTTGATCCCTTCGTTGACCGATTACCTTCTTGTCGCCCAAGACCGCGCTAAAGTGGAGCATTTCGTCCGAAAAGCTGACGGAACTTGGAGTTGCACTGTCTCCGAAGGGCTTGACGCGACAGTCAAAATAGAATCTCTCGAGTGCGAATTGCTTTTGTCTGAAATCTATTTGAAAGTCGATATGTAGGAACGTTTGATGAGGAAAGAGGTTGCTGAATGGGGTTTGCGAATAGAAAATTAAGGCTGTTCACTGAAGAGCAGTATCTCGACTTCGAGGAAGACGCTGTGGAAAAGAGCGAGTTCTTCCGGGGTAAAATCTATGCGATGGCAGGCGGCACTCCGGAACACGGAGAATTGTCCGTCCGAATGATAGTAACCCTCGACAACGCTCTCAGGCATAAATCGTGCACTGTTTATAACTCGGATGTTAGAATTAAAATAGAAGCGACAGGATTGGACACCTACCCAGATGCTTCAGTAGTATGCAATAAACCTCAATTGCATGTTTACAAAAATTCGCAAACTATATTGAAACCGACTTTGATCGTTGAAGTCTTATCCGCTACGACTGAAAAGTATGATCGTACAGGAAAATTCGAGAACTACAAGTTGATCCCTTCTTTGACCGATTACCTTCTTGTGGCGCAAGACCGCGCTAAGGTGGAGCATTTTGCCCGGCAAGCTGACGGAACTTGGAGTTGCACTGTCTCCGAAGGGCTTGACGCAACAGTCAAAATCGCCTCTTTGGAGTGCGAACTTCCGCTCTCTGAAATCTATTTGAAAGTCGACCTGAAGGAGAAGTAATTTGAAGAGGAGCATCAGCAAGATTTATCTCAAATTGAGTGCATTCGCTCTGCTTATCTCCCTCTTTGCGGCTCCTTCCGAGGCGCAGAGGCGCGAGAAAACTCCAAAAAAGTCTTTGGACATCGCGGCGATGATCAATGAAATCAAACCCTCGAATATCGAACAAACGATTCGCTCGCTTGCCGGTTTCGGAACTCGAAACACGCTCTCGTCACAGGACGATCCGAAGCGAGGAATCGGAGCGGCGAGGGACTGGATTTACAGCGAATTTAAAAAAATTAGCGAGGCGTCCGGCGGCAGGCTCATCGTTGAGAAGCAGACATTTCTACAACCCATTGCCGCTCGCGTTCCGAAACCGACGATGTTAACCAATATCATCGCGACTCTTCCCGGCGACCTGCCTGAAGCTCAGAGCCGACGCCTCATTGTCAGCGGGCACTACGATTCCATTTGCGCTAGCCCCACTGACGCGGAGCACGATGCGCCTGGCGCGAACGACGACGCCTCCGGATGCGCCGCCGTTTTGGAAATGGCGCGATCAATGTCGAAGCGGCGTTTCCGCGCCACCCTCGTATTCGTCTGCGTCGCGGGGGAAGAGCAAGGTCTGCTAGGATCCGGATATCTCGCGGAGCAGGCGAAGCTGAAAAATTGGAATATCGAGGCGATGTTCACAAACGACATCATCGGGAGTTCGATCGGAGGAAACGGAGTTCATGACGCTAAGACCGTGAGAGTCTTTTCCGAAGGCATTCCAACCACTGAAACGGAAGCCGAAGCGAAAACTCGAAAATCCATCGGCGGCGAAGAGGACTCCCCCTCCCGCCAAATTGCTCGATTCATCAAAGAAACTGGCGAAAAACACGTTAAAGGAATGAAGGTGACGCTCATCTCTCGGCGCGACAGATACCTGCGCGGCGGCGACCACATTCCATTCAATGAAAACGGATATCCTGCAGTTCGCTTTACTGAGCCGAACGAAGACTATCGTCATCAACACCAAA
>JAYVOT010000886.1:0-3806 GCA_043757795.1 Chthonomonadaceae bacterium
GCCAACCCCTGTGTCGTATGTAACCCCATGGATATCACAATCTGAAATTCTACGTATAAGACTGCAAAGGAGCATTTCTTATGTCCCCAAATAAAATCGCTTTTATACACGAAAACTTTACGATCAAAACGTCTTGTCTGCGTGATAATTTTGTTCTCCTTCTAATTCTCCTCACCTTCTTTGCGAGCTATCCATCGGTTTTCGCGCAGGGTCTCGGCGCTCAAAACAACGACGGCGCACTCCCTTTATCAGGATTGAGTTCGGAGGAAGAGCCGGCATTCCGTTCTGTTTCACATCCTTTCTCCCAATCGACGGAGGATGAAAATGCAAGTCCCAAAGTCATTCAGCGCCCTCTCATTCCAGTTGCCTCGTCAGGAAAGTTTGTGTGGGGGAGTGAGAGAGTCAATCAAATCATCTGCTCGATCATAACGCCGGAAACCACCTGGCTGGGAACCGGTTTTGGCCTCAAGCGCCTTGATAACTTTGCGAAAACGGTTCGGCATTATACTACTCTGGATGGACTGCCCTATAATTGGGTCAAATCTCTCGGCTCATACGAAGGTGAAATCTATTGTTCTACGCAAAACGAAATACCAAGGGATCGAGAGAGCGGGAGGAGCGGCTTTGCAAATTACCAACCGAGCATTAAGTTATCCCGTTTTGATGCGATCAAAGACAGATGGGAGACGGTTGCTGAAAATACTTTCGCCTCCTCACGGTTCCAATGCGTGATTGAGAACGGAATGAGTCTGGTTGTTGCGACAGGAGAGCCGGGAAAGCTTATCGCTCTTGTCACTCCTATGAAAGGCGGCACATCTCAATCGATCGTTTGCCCAAGTTTTGCAGCAAAACCCTTTCTCATTTCCTTCGCTCATGTTGATGTTGGCAACCTATGGCTAGGAAGCGCCCTCGGACTTCTGCACTACGATTTCAAATCGAAAGAATGGGAGCTACTCCTTCCGGATCGCTTAGTGGCTGGAGGTTGCGCCGATACGGACGGGAGCCTCTGGCTGACAACAAAAAAATCAGAACCGTTTAATTCAGATGGTATTGGAAACGAAATTTCGGTATTCCGTTGGGATATAACGCATTATACATCAGGCAAGCCCCCCAAACACATTCCGCTCTACAATGACAAGGAATACAGACATTCAAGAAGCGCCGTCTTTTCGACAATTCTGATCGCAGAGAAAAAAATCTGGACTATCGAATCCAAACTTTCAGACATATCCTATACGTTATCAGGCAGTCATCTTCCTGCAATCTATTCGTATGACGCCTTGAGTCATGAAACTAAAGTCGAGACAAACTACAACTCTTCTTACGAGAGTTATGACAAAATTCCATTTTCAATTCTTGCTAGCGAATCTAGACGATTCGTCACGTCGGAATATAAAGCGTCATTGCGCCGCTTCGCTGGGTGGTTGTGTGCGTCGGAGGATGACGAGAAATCCGAACACGCCTCCTCCTCACCTCCGAATGTAGACTACGACCGACACTGGAAAATTGAAGGCGGAGAAATTGACCAGGAAGACGGAAGCATATCCAAGCCTGTACTGACGCGACTTTCAAAGGAGAAAAAGTCCATTGAATCTTTTCCTTTTCCTACATTCATGATACATACTCATGAACCCGTATCAAGCCCGGTAAAAATAGCGAGCAAGGTCTATTTTATCTCATATGCAAATAATTTTCGACTCTACTGTTGGGATTTGAAAAGCAACACCATGAGTCCTAAACCGGAACTGGATACGGTTCTCTCCTATCGAAAAAGTTCCGGCATGTCGTATTATGAATGGAAAAAATTGTCCCATTTCAAGATCATTGCGGATGGCGCCTCGATCTGGATTGGAACTGGAATAGAAGTTGTAAAGTATGATACGCGGAGAAAAAAATTCTTCGTATGGAAAACGCCTGCCGGACGTTATGTCGGCGCTCCTTCCCCTTTTTTGATGATGTCTGCAAGCAAAGGTAAAGCGTGGGTGCACGGGGCGAGGAATGAACTCTTGATGGCGGGGGATGAAACATCAAGTGATCTGAAAATTTTCAAAATGCCCGAGTTCGAACGTGGAGACTATCGTAACGAGCCTTCGCTCTTTTCTGTGGAAGAAGGTATCGCCTGGTTTAAGTCAGCGTCTTCAACGCCTCCGATCCAGACTAAGGTCTTCGGGTACGATCTTCATTCCAAAGAGTGGACATCTTCCTTCATTTCAACTTCGCCTGCTTTCAATCAGCCTCTCTCCTATGGAGGTTGGAAACAGGGCTCGATACGATGGTTCAACACGAACCAATCCGCCATTGGCTACAGCAATAAAACTGGAGAATGGATTTCTCTCCCGCCGCTTCCGTCTGAACTTAGAACGCCATACTTGATGCTGTTGTCAATAGATGACAACAATGCCTGGAGTATGACTCCCTATGTTGATTATGCTCGTGCAGGAAAAATCACAATTCAACACCTGGATCGGAAGCGAAACTCATGGTCGAAAATGGAAATTAACCTGGGTAAATCCATGGAGGGTTCCTTTCCCGGCGTCATGTTTGACAACGTACTCTTTGCACCTAGCGATATCGGACTCTGGACTTATGATTTCAAAAGTAAGAAAAAGACGCAATCTCCTCCTTTGGAAGCGAGCGCCGCCGCCATAGGTTTTGAAGTTCGTGCGTGGGACAAAAACGCAGTTTGGTTGATTGGTCAAAGACCCCTGAATAAAACGATACTCAAGTTCGATCTCAATACGAAATCCTGGAAATCTTTCACTGAATTCGGGTCAATGTCCACGGATCAGTGGAGGGGAAATTTTGTAGCGGATGGGGAGTCGCTGTGGTTGGGAACTAGCAAAGATGAGTACCATTGGAATACGAAATCGGAGATATGGGAGAAGGTTGCAGACAAAATAGGCGAAATAGAAAGCGGAACTACTTTTAGAAAAGTCGCACCTGATGGCGATAATGTCTGGCTTCTTCCAGAAATCAATGACTATGGGAAGCCGCCCTCGGCAAAAAACGGTTTTCAAATTGAGTTGAAACGACTGGAGATTCCACTCTACCGTTATCATATTCCTTCTCATTCTTACTTCCCTGTTCAACTCGTGACTAAAGAACCAACGCTTCCCTATAATTTGACAGTTTCGAAAAAGGGCGCGCTGTTGACGACGAACAGAGGCTGTTTTCGTTACGATCGCAAAACGGAGAGTTGGCAAAAACTATCTGTTCCTAACTTGCCGGAAGGCTTTCCGCCAACTCACGCCTGGACTGCTTATGAGGATGAAAAGAGCTATTGGTTTGTAAATGGATACAGCGGAAATGATCTGGGCGACGTGTTGCAGTGGAAGAAGTAGGCGCCTGTCCAAGTAATTCTAGCAAAGAAATCAAATACTTCGGAATAGGTAGAGTACGAATGCGATTTAATATGATAAGAGTCGCCCAACAATTATTGCACTGGAATTTAGGTGAGTTTGATCTCAAAAATGAGCAGAACTCAGTGCATTAATTTATGCGCGTATCCTATGGAAATCATTGGACGCGTAAAGACTGCAAAGGAGCATTTCTTATGTCTCCAAATAAAACTGCTTTGATTTTACAAGTAGACTATAACTCACAAGCTCAATCGGAGTATAATCAAACAAGTTTGTCCCAATTTTTCTCAATGCGTTGAAAGCTCCCGTCTCATGCATAGGCGTCGTATTGAAGCTAGATTCAGAGCTTAGGTTTCTGCATCCGTTGATTGCGAAAGAACAAGAATATTAAGCACCGGCGAACAGCGTTCTCTTGTACGAAAATAGGAGGCGCTTAACCTTGCTAAA
>JAYVOT010000887.1:0-3804 GCA_043757795.1 Chthonomonadaceae bacterium
TTTCGGAACAGATTTTCTATCGAATACTTTCACAGCCCCTTTAGTCATGTGACTCTAGTTATAGCGCTCTATCGTTTGCGTAACATGACTTAAGTTTTGAGAGATATGTTGCGCACGTCATCGCAGGTGGCGCAAACTTCTCAAACACCCTATTTTCGCCCCCATATTTGGGAGCGACGTGGAGCGCCGGGGGCGCAACTCGCAGAAGACTCCCCCTTCTATTCGATTTCCCATTGACAGGGAAGGGTCTGCGTTTCAGCGTCGGTGGAGGTTATTGGCGACGTCTCAGCGTACGGGGGCGCAGTCGTGCAAAACTTGCAACTTTCCCTACTCTCTCTACTCTATTCTCAAGCCTTGCGATAGGGCTTGCCCAACGCCTCCGGACTGAACGTTTTTTTTGAGCCTAAAGCGAGGATCACGAGAGTTGCGAGGTACGGCGCCGCTAGAAGAAGGTCTTTAGGCAAATTTAAACCCATAGACTGCTGTTGATACTGCAGGGCGTCTGCGAAGCCGAAAACGAGTGCGGCTATCAGGCACCCGAAAGGATTCCACTTGCCTGCCGTGACGATCGCAAGGGCGATAAATCCCCTGCCGTCCGTCATGTTCGGGACAAAAGTCGCGCTGCTTCCGACTGAGAGAAACGCCCCCCCGACTCCTGCCATCGCGCCGCCGAAAAGAACTGCGAGCGTTTTCAATTTTAGGACCTTGATGCCGGAAGCCTCTGCAGCGACAGGGCGCTCTCCGCAGGCTCGAAGCTCCAGTCCTCCTCTCGTGCGATTTAGCCAGGCCCAAATCAGCGGAACCGCCAACAACGCAATAGGCGTCAGAATGTTCTGCTCAAAGAAAAGATGCGGCAACGTATGGGTTTGTATCGCAGTTCCCTGTTTGCCGAATAGGGCGCGGTAGATCGTTCCTGTCAAGCCGAGCGCCAGCAGATTGATGACGACTCCCGCGACAACTTGATTGGCAGCGAGCTTCACAGCGAACCCGGCAAAGATCAAAGCCGAAAAAACTCCGACTACCGCCCCCGCAGCTACTCCTAAATAGGGATTTCCAGTCTGAAGAGTGACGAGCGTCGCGCCAAATGCCCCGGAGAGCATCACGCCCTCCAAACCGACGTTCACGACGCCGGACTTTTGGGTCACATTCTCGCCGAGTGCGGCGAACAGCAATGGCGTCGCCATTGTGAGCGTCTGTTGCAAAGTTCCTGCGATCACAGCCCAGTTTTGCATCAGCCCGCCTCCTCTGCAACAGCGCGATTTCGCCAGGCTCGCGCTCCGATAATCGCTAAAACGATCACCGCTTGAATAACATAGGCGACCACCGAGGGAACGCCCACTCCCTGCTCCCGCTCCGCATTGCCGCAACCTGCTGCAAGCGCTCCGAAAAACAGAGAAGAGGCGAGGATGCCCAGGGGATTCAGCCCGCCAAGTAGGGCGACGGGGATCGCAGTGTATCCCCAACCCGCCGAGAAATCGCTCCCAAGTCGCCCGTTGACTCCCAACAACTCAATCGCGCCCCCCAGTCCGCACAGCCCGCCTGAGAGAGCCATCGCCCCCATTCGCAGGCGGTCAATCGGAAAACGCGCCACTCGGGCCGCCTCCTCGTTCTGCCCTAAAAGTCGAATTCCGAAGCCCCACTCGGTTCGATAGAGGAGGAGGAAAACAACCGGAACCGCCAAAAGCGAGAGGAGAACTCCCGCATGAAGCCGGGTCTGCACTTCCGAAATCGCAACAGGAATCACGCGAGGAAACATCTGCGATTTGGAAAATGGATCGGAATAGGGACCGGATTGCGTCTTGCCGTGCAACGCCCCGAGAACCAACCAGGTCACCAGGCTCAGAGCAATGTAGTTAAGCATAATTGTGCTGATGACTTCCGGCACGTTTCTCTTGACCCGCAACCACCCCGCTATCGCCGCCCATAAACTCCCCGCAAATGCGCCGCAAATCAGCATCGACGGCATCAAAATAGCGTAAGGAGAAGCCCCGAACAACCTCCAGACGACAGTTGCGGCAAGCCCTCCCATAAGGAGTTGCCCCTCTCCGCCGATGCTGAACATGCCCGCCTTCCAAGCTATTCCCACGCCAAGACCTGTCAATAAGAGCGGACAAGTCTCAACAAGAGTCTCTGAAATCGGATACCAGAAGCCTTCTTTCGGATTGCCTATAGCGCCGTTCCACAAGGCTGCGAACCCCGCGCCCAGCGGAACGCGCAAAGCTAGGAGAGTGATCGCAAGCAAGACAATAACGCCAAGCGATGAAGCGAGCGCCTGCAGGGCGATGCGGCCAAATCGCTTCATCTACTTGCCCCTCCGCTCCCCGCATGAGAAGAAGAGCCGCCAAGCAACAATCCCAACTGCACGGGGTCTCGATCTCCCGGCGCAATCTCGTTAAGGAAACCGCCCGACAGTATCGCCGACCGATCCGCAAGCGCGGCGATCTCATCCAAATCGGTGGAAATTAGAACGATGGAAGCGCCTCGCGCCTTCGCTTTCCGAAGCTGTGAATGCACGAAGCGAGTCGCGCTGATGTCCAGGCCTCGTGTAGGGTTGACGACGACGATCCACTCCGGATTGGAATAGAACGATCTAGCGACAACGATCTTCTGTTGATTTCCACCCGAAAGCGAAGAGACGGGAGCGCCGGAGTCGGAAGTTCGAATATCGAACTCTTCGATGAGATCATTAGAGAGCTTTTCAAGTGCTTTTTTATTCAGGAAAGCGCCTCGCTTGAAATCCTTGCTCTTCACCGCGTCAAACAGAAGGTTGTCCCGAACGTTCATCGAAAGCACCAATCCGGAGCGCCTTCTGTCTTGCGGCACATAGCCTGTCGAGGGCGAAGTTCCCGGCGAAAAGTGTCCGCCTTTCCAACTCAATTTCCCGTTCGACTGCTTTCTCAAACCGACAAGAACCTCCGCGAGTTCCGTCTGTCCGTTGCCGTCTACTCCGCCAATCCCCAGAATTTCCCCGCTTCTCACTCTGATATTCAAACTTCGAAGCGCGGTCTCTCCCCGGTCTCCCAATACGGTGAGATCGGTTGCAACGAAAGCTTCTCTTTCCCCGGAAAAAGGAGCTGACATTATGGCGCTTTTCTCTTCGTTGAACGCTGTTGAGCTTGGAAGCGGAGAGATTTTCGGCGAAACCGGTTTCATCTCGGACTCTGGCGCGACGCTCTCCCCCACCATCCAGAGAGCGAGGCGTTCAATATTTATGTCTGATACTTTTGCTGTCGCCACCACAACGCCGCGACGCAATACTGTCACTCTGTCTGCAACTGCCATGATCTCGGCGAGCTTGTGAGCGATGAGAACGACTGCTTTGCCTTGATCTCGCAGGCGTCGAAGGACAGTGAACAACTCTTCCACTTCGTTCGGGGCGAGGACAGCGGTCGGTTCGTCGAATATCAACAGATTCGCGTCTGCAGCGAGCGCTTTCACGATTTCCACTCGTTGTTGAGTTCCGACCGAGAGGTCAGAAACTCTTGCATTCGGCGATAGATCCCAACCGAGAGACTTCGCCATCGTGAGCGCGCGCTCCGCGGAAACGCAGGGCGAGTAGGCGAATCCTTGCTTAAGACGTTGCAAGAGAGAACGATTGTCCGGTAGATCGATAGCGAGGTTTTCTGCGATCGTGAACGCGGGGACGAGGGTGAAATGTTGATGCACCATCGCTATGCCCAGAGTTCGAGCGGCACCCGGAGAGGTGATGGAGACAGACGATCCGTTCAACGAGATTTTAGCGGAGTCGGATTTTACGAGACCTGCAAGTATCTGCATCAGAGTCGATTTGCCTGCGCCGTTCTC
>JAYVOT010000888.1:0-3803 GCA_043757795.1 Chthonomonadaceae bacterium
TTTAATGATACTTGTTTGATGTCAGAACTCAATCTCATTTGTCGCTGACCGCTGGCTTAAATAGTCTATGACTCTCATCAAGTCTGAACTCTTACCTCAACAAGACCGAAAAAATCAGAAGAACTAGTTCAGCAAGGGTAGTATGACAGCATGCTTCAGGTTTGTAAAGCGAATTTAGAATTATAGGCGCTTAGTCGCATAATGCGTACTATTTGTCATTATTCGAAAATGCCCCCAATATAAGCGCTTGAGATCACTTAATTCTCGGCAGTTCAGATGTGTCTTCTTCAATCATGTTACGCAACCAACAAATCCGTGCGTTGAAAACACACGGCAAATGAGTGGGCGTTCTCCGGACGCGAGAAACTCGAAGTCGTCTTTATTCACTGCATCGTTGTCAATTGTCACGACGGGCAGAGCTTTTTCGCTATAGCGCCTTCGGTGGGAAGCGCTTCGGGAGATAATCCAACCCGCAACCTTGGGAATCGTCACATCGGGCAGAGCCGCTTTTCAAATTTGTGCCGGGTGTTTTCATTTCAATACCCGGCTAAGCGCAGAGCGCTTTCAAACCCCGACAGCCCAAACCCAGAATCTCACGAGCCGAGTATTTTCAATACCCGGATATTTCGTCCTACGGAGTGCGTAACATGAGTTCTTCAATCACATTCCCCTTCTCGTCGACAAAAGGAAGATTCAAAAGAGAGGCAACTTCAAATCCTTTTCGTTTCGCGTTCTCAAAGTTGGAGGTATGAAGATTAAAAATGAATATCGCGATTGCTCTTAGAGAGAGTTTGCAACGAAATATGCCAACCCATCCCGTGATTATTGCGAAAAAACACACTGTTAAAATCCTGCATAAACCCAGTCTCGTCTCGCCCATATACCCGCCATCCTGCCTTGCGCCGCCAAGTTCTTTTTTTGATATCGATAATCAGTGTGTCAGGTTGCAAGCCAAAAAGACCCATAAAACAGAACGCTAGCGCCATTCCGGAGGACAAAAATCCGAATCCGATGGAATCCAGCTTGAAAAACAGAGGAATTCCGATCGCTCCAAGATGGAGACCAGCAGTTAAAAACAGAATACCGATAAAGCTGATGAAATCAAGACGGAGTTTGGAAACAACCTCACGCTCATTGCAATGAGTCAACCTATACTGAGGAGTAGACTCTCTTCCAGATTTTCCGGTGGGTCCGAGAACTGGCCCGCCGCCATCCATCCTGATCCCTCCTGCCCAGTTGGCTTCACTTTTTATGCCATGTCGATTTTGAAGATTATATCACAACTGTGATCCCCCCGCAACCCCATATCAAGCTGTAGCCTTCAAAAGCGTATTAAACTCTAAGCTCCAACTCTTTAGCCAGATTTTCAAGAGCGATTGAAGGAAATCCTGTCACATTCCCTGAATTAGAGAGACAAAGAAAGTAGATATTTCACAGGCGAAGGAGTCGTGATGCGACAAAACAAGTTTTGGCAATTGAAACTGAATCCGATGGCGCTATCAGTTTGCATGATTGCGGTATCATCTGTTGCAGAAGTTATGCCCATTCGCGCTCAAACCGCCTATCCCATGCTAATGTCCTCTTTTCCCACAGGAGCGCAGCGCGGCAAGACGACTCTCGTGACTGTAAATACTGGAACGAGCAATGGCGGCGGCGCGACCAATTTGTATGGAACGTATAAGGCGATTTTTGAGGGCGCAGGAGTCACTGCAGAGGTCGTTCCTCCGGAAAAAGGATGGCCCGCTCTAGATCCGAAAAAACCTTTTGTCATTCCTGCAATCAATTCGGTGACATTGAAGCTCACTATCGCGCCGGATGCGCCCCTCGGCGTTCGAGAATTTCGCATCGCAACCCCCTATCAAGGCAGTTCCACGGTTGGGCAGATCGTCATCGGAGATGAACCTGAACTGATGGAAGCGGAGCCGAACAACACCCCTGAACAGGCTCAGGCTCTCACAATTCCCTGCGTCTTGAATGGCAAATTCCAACAGGGAGAAGATGTCGACTTTTATAAGTTCAAGGTTGAGGCGGGACAACAGGTGACCTTCACTATGAATTGCGCTCGATTGCAGGACAAAATCCACGACATCGCCCCGCACGCCGATCCTCTCATCATTCTTTCCGACCGAACAGGACACGAACTCGCGCGCAACGACGATTATTACCGAGCTGACCCGCTCCTGAACTACAAGTTCGAGAAAGCCGGAGAGTACGTGATCCAAGTACGAGACGTTAACTATCAGGGCAATCCACATTGGGTGTATCGCTTGAACTTGACTTCACGTCCCTTCGTCACTTCTCTCATTCCCTGTGCATTTCGCACTGGAATGAATCAGGACGTAAAAGTGGAAGGCTTCGGGTTAGGAGGCTCGACAACGGCAAAAGTCGATGTTCCCGCAAACATTCCGCCCGGCATCTGGCAAACGAGCCTGAAACTGCCGAATGGCTCCTCCAATGTCGTCAATCTCCTCATAACGGATACGACGCAGCTCGCCTTTGATGGAAAAGCGGCGTCTGGAAATAAGACAGTCACAGCAACGCTTTCCAGTCCGTCCACAAAAGCGGAAAAAGGAACGCTCTCTCTTCCAGGCGGAGTGAATTCTTTACTTGCAGCTGGCGGAAGTGCGGATCGATATGCTTTTAAGGCGAAGAAAGGCGAACCCTGGGGTTTCGAAGTCACAGCAAGGAGAATCGATTCTGAACTGGACTCCGAAATCAAGATACTCGACTCAAAAGGGAACGTTCTCGCCTCTAACGACGACGCCATCGGGAAGGACTCGAGAATAGACTGGACATCTCCCGCCGATGGAGACTACTTTCTGGATATTCGAGATTTGACAGGTCACAGCGGACCGAACTACTACTATAACTTGACCGCACGGCCGCTTCGACCGGTCTTCACTGCGAAGTGCGACACGGATAGGGCGATGATAGCCCCCGGCAATAAAACTTGTTGGTTCATTCTGCTTGATCGCAAATACGGATTTGCAGGAGAAGTCAAGGTCGATGTGAGCGGATTGCCCGTCGGCGTGACAGCAAGTCCGCTTACGATTCCGCCAGAATTGACCCAGGGAGTCGTCGTTCTAAGCGCCGCTCCGGACGCAAAAATAGACTTCACAAACGTACTAATTACAGGAAAAGCTATGCTCCCCGGAAGCGATGGCAAGCTGACATCCGTAACTAAACAGATCGTGCCGATCACCGAAATCTACATGCCGGGAGGAGGACGCGGACAATTCGAGGTCAAAACTCAGGGCGTTGGGGTGACCGAGAAGAACGACATCGAAGTCATTGTAGCGAATCCCAATGTTACGATTATGCCTGGGCAAACTATCAAAGTGGACGTGGAGATCAAACGGCGCCCTGACTATACGAAACCTGTAACGTTGGATTTGCGCATCAACCATCTTGGCGGCGTCTTCACGAACCCGCTTCCGGCTGGAATCACCGTAGACGACGGCGCAACTATCGCAGAAAATCAGACGAAGGGAACCATCACCCTTCATGCCGCCGCTGATGCAAAGCCCATCTCAAATCTCCCTCTTGCGATCATGGCGAATGTGAGCATAAACTTCGTGATGAAAGTCTGGTTTGCCGCCCCAATCGCGCTCACTGTGAAGAAGTAGCCCGGGGACACGCTTATCTCCATGCTCTCCCCAATCTATTGCCTGAGGAGATCCTTCGCGCCACCGGAACGTCCGAATGATCTAAATACGCATACTCGTACCAACCTATAATGCCCATACGCGTTAACTTAAGGATTTTGAAGCCCGGTTAGATGGGAGTTTCACGTAAATCCCGCC
>JAYVOT010000889.1:0-3802 GCA_043757795.1 Chthonomonadaceae bacterium
GTCGAAATGGTCGCGCCCTACGGCGTAGATATCCTTATCGAGAAGCCGATGGCTGCAAACCTACGTGACGCTGACCGGATGATGGCAGCCCTTGCAAAGACAGGCAAAACCCTCGCGATCAACTGGCCTCTGGCGTGGTATCCTCCCCACGTGACCACGAAGCGACTCATAGATGAGGGTGTCGTCGGGCAGGTGCGAGAAGTTCATTACTACGATGGCAACAGGGGTCCGTTGCGCCACATCGCTGACAAGATCGAAATCGGGGCTGAAGAGGCGGCAAGGCTTAAATCCGAGAGTTGGTGGTATCAAAAGGCGGCGGGCGGCGGCTCGCTTTTGGACTATTTGGGGTATGGCGTGACGCTTGGAACCTGGTTTCACTCAGGACGCGCCCCTATCGAAGTCACAAGCGTTGTTGATGAGAGTCCCGGTCTTGAGGTTGACGAGCACAGCGTAACGGTTGCGAGATACGATGTCGGGCTATCGAAATACGAGACGCGGTGGGGAACTCATACAGACCCCTGGACTCATCAGCCTCAGCCGAAGTGCGGGTTCGTCGTGGTAGGCTCCGAAGGCACGATCTCCAGTTATGATTATGAAGACGTGATCCGAGTTCAGACAATGGAAACACCCGCCGGGCGCGATATTCCTGTTGACATCCTGCAAGCTCCCTTCCGGAACCCGATCCAATATCTCATTCATTGCCTCGAAACCGGAGAGAACATAAAAGGTCCGCTCGACCCAGTTCTCTGTCGCATCGGTCAACAAATCGTCGACTCCGCTGTTTTGAGCGCCTCCGAAAAAAGAACCGTCAAGCTAGCGGGGTGAAACAGCAGAGGAAAGTGAGTTGGCGACGGGCGATTGGCGTTTATTACGCATTCTTGGTGTCACGCGTCGGTGTGACACGCTGCGATCCAACACTCTAGTTCTCACTAAATAAAAAGGAATATTCCTATGTCTGAAGAGAGCGAATACAGCCTTGCATCGAAAGCGTCTTCGATGAAAATTCCTGCGCCCGAGCTTGATTATAAGCCGAGACATCCTAAAGACTATCAGCCGAACATTGGTTTAATCGCGTGCGGAGGCATAACCGAGCATCACCTCGGCGCCTACAAATCCGCCGGTTTTAAGGTCGTCATGCTCTGCGATCTCATTGAAGAGCGAGCGAAAAAACGTCAGGCGCAGTTTTTCCCGAATGCGACGATCACGACGGATTACCGCGAAGTTCTTGCGAGAGGAGACATCGAAGTAGTCGATATTGCGACGCACCCGAAAGAAAGAGCGCCTCTGATAGAGGCCTCGATTCTTGCTGGCAAACACGTTCTCAGCCAGAAACCATTCGTTCTCGATCTCAATGAGGGGGAGCGTTTGGTCAAGTTGGCTAGCGACAAAGGCGTCAAACTCGCTGTCAATCAAAACGGCAGATGGGCTCCCCACTTCAGTTATATACGGCAGGCGGTGCAAGCGGGCCTCCTCGGCGATTTGATGAGTTTGCACTTCGGGGTGCATTGGGATCACACCTGGACTATCGGGACGCCTTTCGAGAACATTTATGATCTTGTGTTTTACGACTTCGCGATTCACTGGTTCGACATCTTCAGTCACCTGCTCGGAGACCGAAAAATCACTTCAGTTTTTGCGACGCGCGACTACGCCGTCCGCCAAAAAGCCAAGCCTCCTCTCCTTGCGCAGGCGATCATCTCGTTCGAAGGCGGACACGGCTCACTTTGCTTCGATGCAAGTCTCCCATTCGGCAGCTTCGACTGCACCTACCTCGGAGGGACGAAAGGCAGTATCAAAAGCGTGGGGGATGATCTGGGAAAACAGGAGTTGACTCTCTACGCCTCGGAAGGATTCTCAACGCCCGTACTGGAAGGACAGTGGTTCGACGACGGTTTTCATGGCACGATGGGCGAACTGCTGTGCGCGATCGCGGAAGACAGGGAGCCTGTGAATTCGGCGAGAGAGAACTTGAAAAGCCTCGCACTCTGCTTCGCAGCAATTGCAAGCGCTTCCGAAGGCGTTCCGAAAATTCCCGGAGAGGTGTCACGCCTGCCTAAAGGCTCTGCGCCGGGAGCGGACTAGATGAGACAGTCCACGAATTATGTTTTGGGGATAGACATTGGCGGCACGGACGTGAAGGCAATAGCTCTTACAACAGAGGGAACGAAGCTCGACACTTTCCTGAACCCGACAGAGCTTAGCCCTGGCAACTTTTTGGAGAACACAAAAAACCTCATCGGCAATATTCGTCTACACTTCGATGCCGCTCCTCTTGCAATTGGAATTGCATCCCCCGGACTTGCGGCCAAAGACGGGCGATCAATCGCATGGATGCAGGGTAGGATGGAGAGGATTCAAGGCGTCGATTGGACGGAATGCCTCGACTCCCCCACTCTCGTTCCTGTATTGAACGACGCGCACGCCGCGCTGATCGGGGAAGTTTGGCAGGGCGCGGCGAAAGACTGCAAAGACGTCGTGATGCTGACATTGGGAACCGGAGTCGGCGGCGCGGCGATGACGGATGGAAACCTGTTGCGCGGACATCTCGGAAGAGCGGGTCACCTGGGACACATCTCACTCGATTCCGGCGGCAAACTCGACATCGTGAACACTCCCGGCAGCCTCGAAGACGCTATCGGGAACTGCACGATAGCGGAACGGTCTGAAGGCAGGTTTGCTGATACGAAACAACTCGTGAAGGCTTTCTTGCAAGGCGATGAATTCGCAATCAAACTCTGGAATCGCACGATCCGCGATCTGTCCGCCGGTATCGCCTCATTCATCAACATCCTCGATCCGGAAGTAGTGATAATTGGAGGCGGCATGATCGCTGCAGGCGACGCTCTCTTCTCACTGCTTGAAACGGAGATGAACCGCTTTGAATGGCGCCCGACAGGTTCGAAGGTGCGAATCGTCCCGGCTCAACTTGGCTCGTTTGCGGGAGCTTACGGAGCCGCTTTTCAATCTATAAACCTGATGAATCATGACTCATTGAGAACGACGTACTGACGTTAGTGCCTGGAAATGAGAAGTTCGCCAGCGCGGACTGAGAAATCAAAGCGACTCAGACAGGAGCTAAGTTAAGGTTTTTTCGAGCGTAAGAATTGGGAGTCTTGCTCAAGTTCATACCTCAGATTCTTTCAGTGAACAAATATGCACCACCACCGCCTCTCCTTGACCTTCGCTACCGCTCTTGAGTTTGTAGAACAAAGAAAACCTGCTTCGTTGCGTCAAGATTTAAGGTCGGATTTAGTTTTGTCCAAAAAAACGCTTCCGCCGGGGGCGCATTTGCAAAGCGGCCCTGCCCAATGTCATGATTCCCAATGTTACGGGTTGCATTTATTGCCCGGAGGGCTTCCCGCCGAAGTCGCTATAGCGAATCGGCTCTGCCTTCGGGACTGTTGATGGCGATGCAATATATTTCGTCGGTCTGAGGCGTAGCCTCGCTAGGAAGGGGCTTCCGGGAACTCACTTCACGGACTAAGTAAGTTCGACCTTTAACCCAACCTAAATGATATGTACGGATGAGGCAAGATTCATTATGCAGCTACTGAATTATTGGAAGCGCATCACATCCGTTGAAACCCTGCAGGGGAAAGAGCGTCTTTCGTAGAATGTAAGTGAGTGCATCTGCCGTCTTGGAGTCATGAGGCTTGCAATTTGCAACGCGCAAGAAACGTTTTCAAACAGACAGGCTTTCAAATCGCTAAGGATACGCGCATAAATTAATGCACTGAGTTCTGCTCATTTTTGAGATCAAACTCACCTAAATTCCAGTGCAATAATTGTTGGGCGACTCCTA
>JAYVOT010000890.1:0-3800 GCA_043757795.1 Chthonomonadaceae bacterium
GGGGACGCGCCTTTGCAAGTCTCCGCCTAGAATTTCTCTCCGGAACTAGCGGCGGAATTAATGTCTTGCCAGGATGATATTCGCTACTGTCCGGCATATTCCTTCCTAGGAAAGCGCCGTCTCAGAAACGCAATGGCGGTCAGCCCAAGACTCCCAAGCAAAGCAATTGCGCCTGGCTCCGGAACGACTGCTTTTGAGGTTGAGAAGGAGCCTGTAGTGCGAAAATCAAAGCCAATTTGCGGAGCGAAATTCGCCCCAACCCCTGCTGAGTCGAACACGCGATTCGAATCGATCAGCTCATAAGTGAAACTGTGTCCCGAAGCCAGAGTATTTGGCGATATCGTAATTCCCGTTGCTGTTTGCGGCAGAAAACCTGCATTGTAAACGAAAGCGCTCAGGGTATTGTCATAGATCGTGAGGAATTGGAATTGGGAGTTTGCGGCGGATTGGAAGCTAAACGAACTAAAATGCAAAGAGATCGCGTTTGATGCATTCACCCCTTGCAGATTCATAAAGTCAGATCCGGTGAGAAACGGTTGCGAGGCGGGGAAAACATCTCCATTGTAATGGAGCGTAGCATCCAGAGGTCCTTGAGTTCCGCCCAGTCCGTGAAAAACGTATGTGCCGGTTGGGAAGGCAGTGTCCATAGTAGTCTTATTGGGAAAGAATCCAGTCTGATACCCTAAATTAGCGGGATTGCCCGGCGTTAAAGTCAAAGCGACAGGCGTTGTCGGGCCGGGACCGGTTACGGTTCCCGTGGTGAAATCACCCGGGTTTACCGAGTTTATATCCACACTAAAAAAGTATCCGTTGAGGCTCACTGAATTGCCGTTGCCGGTTTGCGAAAATGAGTTGGAACGGAACATGTTGACGAATGATATCTGCGCCCTGGCGGAGGATGTCAGAGTCAAGAGAGTGAGCGCGGTAAAACTCGCCACAGTTTGCAATAAGCGAATGGTCATGGAACTTTCCTTTTTTTGGCGCCGCTCCGGACAGTAACGGAGCGGAATTGTCAAACAGAGATTTAACTGCATTTGGAAGATAAAGTATCTAAGGAGTGCGAAAACCCCAATCTTACTAGTTTTACTGACGGATAATGAGTACTCACGCGTCCCGCTCCGCTTGCATGCCGTAGTGTCGACCTTTTTGAACTCTTCCGCCCCCTTCTCCCTAAGCATCAGGAGAAGGAGGCGAGTGGAGGTGGGTTCTCTACCCTAAAGTTGGGGGCGGCGTCTCAATGTCGTGGCGCCTAAGCAAGACTCTCGCCTCAGTGACTCACTGGAACTAGCGGCGGAATCGATGTCTTGCGAGGACGGTATTCGCTACTATCCGGCATATTCATTCTTATGAAAGCGACGTTTCAGAAACGCCATGGCGGTTAGACCAAGACTCCCGACTAAAGCAATGGCGCCCGGTTCCGGAACGACTGCGGCGGATCCGTGCAGTACGAAATCAAGGTTGGGGTTATTCCCGTTATAAGGATTTACGTGCGCGAGAAATTCGGTGTCGACGCCATTGTAAACGAAGTTTTTGTCAATTGTCCATAAAGGATTGAGACCAATAAACTCCGTCTGGTTAGCTCCAATTCCCTGTTTGGACCAGTCGCCGTTTATCAGTACGTCGACGGTGAATGAGCCGTTGTTGTCTACAAGTCCGATTCCACCCCCCTGAAATTCCAGTCCTATCAGTCCTCCAAAATTCTTTCGAACAAGAAAGGTGTTGCCGAAGGACGAGTTTATGTTGTTGAAATTCGTTTCAGAAGCTGTGTTGTAACTCAATACGAAGCCTCCATTGGAGCCAGCGCTAGCTAAGTCGCCGATGACGACGTTGGGAAATTCGCTGACGTTTGAGATACTTGTTCCCCCGTACCCCGTCCAGCTCAAGCCTGTGTGACTTGATTTCAAGGAAGGAGCGTAACCTATGATTGTTGCGGGTCCGCTTGTAGAATAAGCGTCCTGAGTCACTCTGTAAAAGTCATTCGCATTTGAAAAATCCGCGGTCGAAAACGTGATCTTGTTAAACGAGGTGCGCTTTGGGAATACGAATTGCGCCCTGGCATAAGATGAAAGGTTGACGGCGCTCACTAAGACGAGCGTAACAAACAGGCTTTTAAGTTTCAACTTTTGATTCTCCTTGCCATTCCAATGGCATTATTTAGTTAAAAGGCGTTGCACGGCGGATGTAATGAAAACTCGGCTTTCGTTAGTTTTTTCAATTCACTTGGCGTCAAGTATGGGCGTCTCTAGAGTGCAACCTGCCTGAAGCGTTTGCCGTTCCTGGGACGCTCGTTTTTCAGAGGAGTATTTTCAGCGCTCGGTATGCGTAAAGCGCTCTCTTATCAAAATCGTGTGAAGGAAAACGCCTGCAATCGATCCACACAAACAATGTTGTCAATGACGGGATGAGTCCGGACTGTATTTCGGCTTATTTTTGAATGGCAGGACGATATCTTGCCGCCTTCGTATATAATGATACCAATCCGCCGTTATCGCATCGTTAAACGATTTTTAGCGCCGTCAATGATCACTGGGAGCCGCCGAATGCAATTACACTGGCGCATCGAAATGCTTGGAGGGTTGCGAGTTTTCGGGAACGGGCAAAGCTCCGTGCAGTTCCAGACCCGGAAGATCGCCGGACTCCTCGTCACCCTTGCTTATCGTCCTGACTGCCCCCAGTCCCGAGAGGTTCTTGCGGAACAACTCTGGCCCGATACCGACCCTGAAAAGTCTCGACTCAGCTTGAGAGTCGCTTTAAATTCGTTGCGTAAAATTCTCGAACCGACTTCAGAGTATGCAGGAAAGGTTCTCCTCTCCACGCGAACGCATATCAGCTTGAATGCCGAAGCTTTCTCGACGGACGCTAGCGAATTCAAATCGCTTTGCAGCCAGGCGATTCAGGCGAAGGAACCGGAAGCGAGGGCGAGGCGAGTTGAAGAGGCGCTTTCGCTCTATCGCGGCGAACTGTTGCCTGGATTTTATGACGACTGGATTCTCGGAGAACGCGAAGCGTTGATCGAAACGTGTTATAAAGCTCTGACCCTCTTCGCCGAATCCACTCTTATGTCAGGAGATTCCGACAAGGCGCTCTCCATTATGCGGCGCGCGACAGTTTTGTTGCCTCTGCGGGAGACAGCCCATGAGATGCTTATTCAACAATATTTTGATCTTGGAAGAGTTCAACAGGGCTTGAATCACTACTCACTCCTAACCGGACTTTTGAAAAGCGAACTCAATTCAGTCCCTTCCAAAAAACTTCAGACACTGGTTTCCGCCCAATCCGGCAATCTCCCGGAGGTTCTTTTTCAAAACGCCTCATCAGGATCTTCCGGAGTAAAAGAGGCGAATCCTGCGATTTACCTGCCTCGATCTCTCACCGTATTTTTTGGGAGAGAGAGGGAGTTGGAAATGCTAAGCGCATTGCTTTCTCAGGAAAAAAACGACTTGATCAATGGTTTTGAACGTCTCGTTTCAATCGTAGGAATTGGCGGGGTGGGAAAGAGTCGGCTCGCAGTTGAAGCCGCATCGCATGTCTCCTCGATTTTTGAGATCACCGCTTTCGTCACGCTTGCGGACACTCACGATGCCAAAACTCTCTGGCGAAAAATCGCCTTCGCATTGAGATTAAAACTTGAATCGAAGACGGATACCGCAGATCAGGTCCGTCGGAGCCTTCTATCGAAGAGTACATTGCTTGTGATGGACAACGTCGATACGCTTCTGGATGCTGCCGAGTCCGTTCGGGACGAGACTTTGCGTTTTGTTCAAGAAGCCCTTTCGGACATACCCTCGCTTAAAATCCTG
>JAYVOT010000891.1:0-3800 GCA_043757795.1 Chthonomonadaceae bacterium
AGTCGTCGTGTGAACAAGACTGGTGCGACCGAGGAAAGTGATGATTTTGACCCCATCCGGCAGGCGACCTGGATTTAGCTCCAATATTTTTTTACGAATTGCCTTGAGAACGGGGTCAGGATTCTCTCCTCGCCTCAGAAGTACGATCCCTTCCACCACATCGTCATGATCCTTGGCAGAGTCGCTTCCTCCTGCTCGCCATCCGACTTTCCCCAATCTTGGCTGATATCCGATTCGAATTGTCGATACGTCACTCACTTTCAGGGGAGTGCCATTTCTAGAGGAGATAGTCGCATTTTCGATATCTCCCTGCGACTTGAATAGCCCCACCCCTCGGATGACGAACTCCTCTTCTCCGCGTTCTATGAAGCTGCCTCCTGCGTTGGAGTTGGCGGCGGCTATGGCATCCGTCACATTTTTAAGAGTCACATCATAAGCTTTGAGCCGGACTGGATCGATCTGAACTTGAAACTGTTTGACAGTCCCTCCAAAACTGTTGACATCCGCAACGCCTGGGATCGATTTGAACTCTCGCTCGAGAACCCAGTCTTCGATCTCTCGAAGTTTCGATAAGGGAGCTCCTTGAAGAGTGTAGCGATAGATTTCTCCCGTGGCGCTGGACATAGGCGAAAGAGCAGGCAAAATCCCAGGCGGGATATCTGCGGATGCGATGCGCTCCATCACCTGTTGTCGAGCGAAGTAATCATCGACGCCATCCTCGAACACAAGATACTCCACAGACAGCCCGAAAAGAGAGCGGCTGCGAATGCTGGAGACTCTCGGAACGCCGTTCAAGCTCGTCTCCAGGGGAATAGTGATGAGTTTTTCGACCTCTTCGGAGGCATGCCCGGGCCACTGAGTAATCACCTGCACTTGGGTATTCATCACATCCGGGTAGGCTTCAATGGGAAGCTGAATGAAACTGAAGACCCCCCACATGATCAGTATGGCGGATGCAATGAGGACGATGGCTCGATGCTTCAGAGCAAGCTCAACAACACGACTCAGCACTGGTTTTAGCCTCCGCTCAGCTGACTATTGAGGAAAATCGCACCCTGTATCACTACCCGGTCGCCTGGGTTCAAGCCGCTTGCTATGATTGCGTTTCCGCTCCGTTGTTCTCCCAGAATCACCTTTCGACGCAGGTATCGATGACGCTCTTCGACAAAGACGAAATCGCTGTCTCCATCGTGCTGAACGGCGCTGAGCGGTACGGAGACCGATTTTCGAGTATGATTCGACTTAATCTCCGCCTCAGCATACATCCCATCTTTCAATAATCCGCTTCGGTTGTCGACTTGCGTGCGGACTTTCACTGTGTGCGACTTCGCATCCAGGGTGGGAGACACTCGGCTGATCTCACCCGAAAAAATTCTATCCGGGTAGGCTGCAATTTTGATTTTCACCGGAACACCCCTTTTGACTGCGGCAATGTTTTTTTCGTAGATGTCCGATTCCACAATCACTGTCGAGACATCGCTGATCGTAAACATCTGCCAGGGGGTCATCTGAGACTGATCCACAACCTGTCCGGGGCTAACCTGCCGATCCGTTACGACGCCGGAAATCGGAGAGAGCAGTCTGAGATTGCCATTTATATCTGGGTTTCCCAGTAGCTGCAACGCCCTTTTTGCACTGTCCGTGTCTACCTGCGCAGAGAGTTCGTCGCTTTTCGCCTGTTCGATATCTTTCAAAATTGAGGCTTTTGCAAGTGTCAACGAGCGTTTCGACGTCTGTTCTTGAAGCTCAGCCTGGCGAAAATCGCTCTGTGCAGACCGAACCTGCTGATTGGCATAGAGATTGGAGCGGTAAGCTTTCTTCTCCCGGTCTGCCGCTTGTTTCGCCAAATCCGCTTTTTGTCGGTTTGCTTCGATTGTGAGCTTGAGTTTCTGCACCTGATTCTCAGACGCTTCGAGATCCGCCTTTGCTGCCACTCCAATCTCCACTAATTTCGTTTTTCGAGCAAAGTCCTTCTCAGCCAAAGCTAAATCGGCTTGCGCTTGAGCAAAATCAGCGTTCGCCCCCAATAGCAAAGTCTGTGCATCTTCCAGCGGTTTCTGAGTGAACCCTCCAATGCCTGCCTGCTCCTGAAGCCGCTGGAGAGCCTCTTTCTTGAACTCGGTATTTGCAATCGCTTGATCTAAATTCGCTTGCGCCGATGTGACATCCGGAGTTCCCAGCTTGAAAAGTCGCTCCTGCCGAAGTCGAACGGTTTTCGCCAGTCGAAGTCGATTTTCAGCCTGATGAAGCGTATTGTTCGAAGCGGAGGCATCGACGCTCTCGAGCGTAGCCAGGGTCTGCCCCTTCGAGACATGATCCCCAACCCGCACAAAGACCTCTTTGATGCGCCCCTGCACCCTCGGGCTGATCTTAACCGAACTCTCGGAGGAGAAGAGGACTTGCCCTGACGTTTTCAGCGCGTCATTAATAATTTCCGCTTTCGCCGGAGCTGTCTTGATCAGCGTTGCTTCGCTACCCTTCCTCGACACTGAATTACTGTCCAAATCAACTGCGCTTGGAACTTCGCTCGGCTCCGCATGCGAAGGGCGAGTGAGCATAAACCCGAAAAAGGCGACAACTCCGAGTGAAACGAAGCTCAAAATAATCTGTTTGTAAGCGGCGGTTTGCGGCGGCATTCCATCTCTCCATTCTCATTTGATTTGCAAACAATCTGCAAAAATATCGAGGCGCTAAGGGGTGATTGGCGTTCCTGCAGCCCTTTCGAGCTGACTGATCGCTTTTCTGTAATCGCCCAGGGCGTTGTTATAATCGTTTCGGGAGGAACGATAAGTCTGTTGAGCATCCAAAAGGTCCAAGATGGTGTTTTGTCCCAATCGATAGCCCTGCTCGATTTTGTCGAATAGCGTGGCCGCTCTGGGAAGTATTCCAGTTCGGAAAGACTCGATCCGCTTTTGAGCCAGATCGAGAGCCAACCAGGAGGTCTCTACATCGTAACGGACCATTCCCCGAATCTGGTCGGTCTGAGCATCCTGCGCTTTCACATCCTCTTTCGCTTTTCGGATCGAACTGCGGATGCTTCCCAGATCGAACAGAGGGACGGAGAAACCCATTTGAACCGAATCAAATCGAGCGTTCGCTTGAACATTCAAATCCGGATAGTACTGCGAAGTCTGTATTTTAACCACTGCTTGGAGAGCGTTCTTCATCGCAATCTGAGAGCGAATCTCAGGTCTTGCTTTCGCGGCTGTCCGCTGAAGTTCCGATATCGTGATTTTGAGAGGCGAATACTCCAGAGTTTCGATCGCATCGACCGGACTTTGAGGGTCTAGCCCCATCTGAAAATTTAGATTCGCCATGGCGGACTTCACGTCGGCGCCGGCTTTCTGCAAGTTTTGCTCCTCCTGAACCATGGCGATTTGAGCCCTTATCGAGTTTGTTTCAGGAGAGACCCCGATTTGAAACTGCTTCGTTGTGAGTTCGGAAAGTCGCTTGAGGGAGTCAAAAGCATCTTCCTCACTCTTCAAATTGAGGTTCGCTTTCTGAAGATCGATGTACGCCGAAGAGACTGCCTGCATCACAGTCAACTTCGAAGAGTCTGAATCTGCGACAGCTCCCTCAAGTTGAGCCTTAGCTTGTTGAGTGCGGATATGTTGCCTGCCGCTGGTTTCGATGAGGACCCCGAAACTGTAGTTGTCCAAGTTGGAAGGGTTTAAAGAAGCCACCGTGTTGTTGATTCCGGAGAAAGAGACTGTCGGATTTAGCAGCGATTTCGCAACGCTCAAATTATTTTTTGCAGACAATATCTGATGCTGGTTTTGAGATAGGATCGGCTGATGTGC
>JAYVOT010000892.1:0-3800 GCA_043757795.1 Chthonomonadaceae bacterium
GTTCTCAAGAGGCGTGGAATAGCGGTCGCTAGCGCCATCGTAGGACTGGAAAGCCACGGAAAAGAGGGATTGATCGCGCTCGGCAAACTCATGCTTCAATGCAACAAAGAGATACGCAAGCGGATCGCTCCAATACTAATGAAGAGCGATGATCCGGAAGTTTTGGAAGCGCTACATCGGTTTATGATAAGCGAGTTCAGAAGAATTCGAAATCGAAAAATCTTGATGTTCTTTTTCATTGGAGCGTATTTTTTAGCTCTCATTCCAAAGATTTTGCATCATCCGGATACTCATCATTTTGTAGAGCATCTTATTTTAAATGCGACAATGGTTGTTTTTTTGGCTCTATTTATGATGTTCAAGGGAGAAACCTACTTTTCGTCTGATAGATTGTCGCTTCTAAATCGCCTGTCGAGAGAGAATGAGATTCGGTATCTCAGCCTGTTTCTCAGATGCACCAAAAGCCCGAATCCTGAAATCAAAAAAGTTGCAACCGAAGCCGTTGCAAACGCTTTGAAGAGGGTGCGGAGCAGTGATCGTTACAAAATTTCTGCAACGACTCAAAAAGAGTTGACGGATAGAATCGACATCTGGAAACCGAAACTGACCCTGGCAATATTGGGGGCGCTGGAAAAAATCGGGGACGAGAAAGCGATCCCAAGAGTCGAGAAGCTGATCGCGGAACTGACGAGGCGCAAGTATTTCAATTTGCGAAGAGTTACTCCCGGGAGCAGCGAAGCGAACGACGTGGCGATGCAGGATGCCGCTGAAAACTGCGTCGCAATCCTGAAGAATCGCGCTATGGAGTCCTCGGAATCTCAGACGCTTTTGCGCGCCTCCTCAGTCCCGGTTCAAGCGGATACTCTCTTGCGTCCGTCACGATCAGCTGGGGAAGACCAACATCCCGAAGAGCTTTTGAGGCCGCTTTGAGCTGTCGGCGGTCAGTACTTTCTGAACTGGTATTGGCCGGTCGATCCAAACCTAAAGTAGGAGAATGAATTGAAACGTTATACGCCTCTAGCATTAATCCTTGCCGCCTGCGTTGCCGCCACAACGCTACAGGCGCAGACGAAACCGGACGCATCTCAAATGACGGCGAAAAAGTCGGTGCAAAGGGGGATTGATTATCTGAAAAGAACGCAAGAAACGGACGGCTCCTGGGGACATTACCCCGCTACCACGGCGCTTGCCTTATCAGGAATGTGTTTGAATGGGAGGTCGGAAGCCAACGATGCGAACGTCGCAAAGGGGTTTCGTTTTCTAACGGCGTCCGCCAAACCGAGCGGCGGAATCTTCAGCGACAAAAACCCTGCTGTTGCGCTTCCGAACTACAATACGAGTCTGGCGATTATGGCGCTGGTCTATTCTAAAAACCCGGTCTACAAGCCGATGATCGCAAAGGCGCAGGCGTTTCTGGAGAAATCTCAGTACGCTGAAGGCTCCGGAATCACCCCTTCTAGCCCGCTCTACGGGGGGATCGGTTACGGCGACGACCCCGGCGACGACACGCACCCCGACCTCTCCAACTTGCAATTCGCCCTCGAAGCTCTGCACGAGAGCGGAACTCCGGCGGACGCCCCCGTTTTCAAAAAGGCGCTGATTTTCCTTCAGCGCGTGCAGAATCGAAAAGAGTCGAACGATCAGGCGTGGGTAAACGAGGGACCGAACGACGGCGGCTTCGCCTACACGAGTCAGGGCGCAAGCGAGAACCACGAAAAGACGCACTCCTCCTATGGCTCCATGACATACGCCGGTCTAAAAAGCTACCTCTACGCAGGCGTGACGAAGCAAGACCCGCGCGCGAAATCAGCGTTCAACTGGATTCGAGGCAACTACTCCGTCGCGGAGAATCCGGCGCAGGGGAACACCGCTCTCTTCTACTACTATCACACAATGGCCAAGACCCTCAACGTCTATGGCGAAAAGATCGTCAAAGACACAAAGGGAATCAAGCACGAATGGTCGAAAGACCTAATTGGCGCATTGGCGGCGGCACAGAAGCCTGACGGGAGTTGGTTCAACACGAACGCTCGATATTGGGAGAATCAGCCCTCTCTCGTCACAAGTTACAGCCTTATTTCGCTATCCTACTGTATTCGCAAGCGATAAGCGACTTTTTCAACTTCGCAACTTCGGAGTCCATAGAAATAAGTCAAGGAATGGGCGGCTCGTCGGAGTTTCTGGATGGAAGTCCAAGTCTAGCTCAGCGCCTCGCGCCTAATAGGCTTCAAACACGATTTAGGAAGCGCCTTCGGCGGTGTTTCGTCTGCAACACGCTTGCTATTTCTTGCTGGGAGTTTCAACCCCGAAACATCTTACGTATTATTGCCAGGCGCTTTCAATACTCGGTTCTCGCCCATTCATTTGTCGGCGCTTTCAAAAACCCGAATCCTATTGCAGGATATTATCGCCGAATTGGCGTTCTAATTGAGATTCACTGCCAGTCAAACACTATCTTTTCAGGAGCAATTCATGCCTTCCGTCCCAACCGCCGAACTAGACGACAATGCCAGACTTCAACGACTGCGAAACGCCTTCGACTCGATGCGGGCCGAGATAGGGCGCGTGGTGATTGGGCAGGAGGCTGTCGTCGAGGAGCTACTCATCGCGATTTTTGCGAGGGGGCACTGCATCCTGGTCGGCGTCCCCGGACTCGCGAAGACTCTCCTAGTCAGCACGCTCTCTCAAATTCTGGAACTCTCCTTCAAGCGAATTCAATTCACTCCCGACCTCATGCCCGCCGATATCACCGGAACTGAGATCATTCAGGAAGACCCGGTCACCCGCGAACGCAAATTCGTTTTTCTAAAAGGTCCGCTCTTCGCGAATATGATTCTTGCAGACGAAATTAACCGAACTCCGCCGAAAACGCAAGCGGCTCTTCTCGAAGCGATGCAGGAGCACCGGGTGACTGTGGGAGGACTTTCGCACAAGATGGGCGAGCCGTTCTTCGTCCTCGCCACTCAAAACCCTATCGAGCAGGAGGGAACCTATCCCCTGCCCGAAGCGCAACTGGACCGATTTATGTTCATGGTCATCGTCGGCTACCCGACGGAAGCCGAAGAGTTGGCGATCATGAAGGCGACCACGGGCGGTCAAAAGGTGGAGTTGCGACCGACGCTCACAGGAGACGACATTCTCGCATTGCAGGAGATCGTCCGCAGAATTCCGGTGGGAGACCACGTCTTCAAGTACGCCGCGTCGCTCGCACGCGCCACTCGCCCGAACGAGTCGGAGGCGCCCGCCTTCGTGAAAGAGTGCATCAGTTGGGGCGCGGGACCTCGCGCCTCGCAGTATCTCATTCTTGGTGCGAAAGCCCGCGCCGCTCTCTACGGCAGAAACTACGCAACGACGGAGGACGTGGCCGCGGTGGCGCTTCCCGTTTTGCGACATCGAATCCTGACGAACTACAACGCTGAGGCGGAGGGCGTCACCGCCGACAAAATCATTGAGCGCCTCATCAAAGAGACCCCGAAACCGACCGATCCTGTGAAAAAGTAGAACGCTGCTTACGCGCTGAGGAAGACAATGCCCCAAGTTTTAGAAAGAGTTTCAGAACAAGTTTTAAAGAGAACACCGGAACAGGTTTTGGAGAGAACTTCAGAACAGGAAGCCGCCTTCCCGACTCCCAACCGGATTCGCATCACTCGGAAAATGTGCGACGCTCTGGCTGACAACGGCTTGCTGACAGGACGCTATGAACTCATAGACAGAGAGGTCATTTCAAAAAAGGGACAAAAGCCGTTACATGCAACCGTTATTCGAAGATTGAGCGCTTTGCTAATCCGGATATTCGGCGA
>JAYVOT010000893.1:0-3795 GCA_043757795.1 Chthonomonadaceae bacterium
CGCTAAGGATACGCGCATAAATTAATGCACTGAGTTCTGCTCATTTTTGAGATCAAACTCACCTAAATTCCAGTGCAATAATTGTTGGGCGACTCCTAAGTGTTGAAGTTGCGACAAAATGAATTCTATTTTCGTAAGAGTTCAGACTTGATGAGACTTTTTTTTAATGATACTTGTTTGATGTCAGAACTCAATCTCATTTGTCGCTGACCGCAGGCTTAAATAGTCTATGACTCTCATCAAGTCTGAACTCTTACCTATTTTCAACTCGATCACTTCTCATTCCAGAATTGATTTAAGAGTTTCCTGAAAATAGCTAGTTTCTTGAACAGGAAACGGGTATAATACAGGAAACTGCCTACTAGAACAACAACGTCCATTCCTATGCAAAAGCGAACCTTAGTGAAAGATATGACAATAAGCAAACCTCCTGGCGAAGGGGAGATTCTGGCGCTTCTCAAGAAAGGGGAAGTGTTATTGTCGCCTGTCTCCTTGCACCTGCTTGAGTCTGGAAATAGCTCCGAGCATGCGCTAAAACCGGATGGGATCGTGGAAGCGAGTTGGCAAGGCGCTGTGCTTCGATACGTTTTTGAGTACAAAGGACAGAATACGCCAAAGGTGATCGATGTCGCGATCTCGCAGGCGATGAGATACAGTCAGAATATGGGAATGCTTCCGCTCGTGATTGTGCCCTATCTGTCGGAGGAACAGTTGCGACTGCTGGAAGCGCAACAAGTGAGCGGGTTCGATCTCTGCGGCAATGGCGTACTGATGGGACCGGGACTGCTCCTCTGGCGCTCCGGAAGTCCGAACCGGTATAAAAACAGTCAGCCGATTAAAAATATCTATCGAGGCATGAGTTCTGTTTTCGCGCGCTGCTTCTTGCTTCGATCTGAATTTTCATCGCTAACAGAGTTGCGCGAATTTGCCCTTTCACGCCTGATGGCAGAAGCAAGTCAATCCGGCTCTGACAGCGTACAATTAGTGAAAAGCACGGCGTCCAAAGTCGTGCAAGCGCTGGAAGAGGAACGTTTTCTCGTCAAGGAAAAGGGAAATCTCCGTCTGACCGATCCGGAAGGGCTATTGCGAAAGCTGAAAGAAAACTTCAGCCAGGTCAAAAGCGACCGGCTGGAAGGGAAAACAGCGCTTTCAATAGATGAGATTTGGCAAAGATTGCAAGCGACCTCCTCGCGCCCTATTCGCGCAGTGGCAACAGGAACTAGCTCTGCAACGCGATACGGCGTCCTTTCAAGCCCGGAAAAAACTTCGCTGTATGTGTCGGATTTGAAGGCGGCGGAAGAACTTCTTGAAGTGCGAACGACACGCGCCTTTCCAAACATCGAGATCGTCGAAGCGCAAGATGACCTGGTCTATTTTGACGCACGCAGGAACGGTGAAGCTCTGTGGGCGTCTCCCATTCAAACCTGGTTGGAACTTTCAGCCGGGGGTCCCCGTGAGCGGCAAGCCGCCCTCAGCCTGGAGACAGCACTACTGAAAGGGCGCGCGAAAGAACTGTTATGAACGACTTGCTAATGCCGCACCTCCTCGATATTCTGTCTCGCCCCGCCTCTCAGGAGCTTATTCTAGCAGGCGGTTTTGGCATGCGCATCAAGCAAGCGCATTTACGGGAGAGTGGCGCTAGAACGCTCATAAACAAGATGCCAACAGCGCGAGCCACACAGGATTTGGATTTCTTCCTCCGAATGGAAATCTTCGTGCAAACGGAGCGCGGAAAGGCGGTTCGCGAAGTTCTCGATGAGCTGTCCTACACTGAGCACACTCCAAAGTGGCAATTTTCAAAGGCGTTGCGAGCGGAAGCGACTGCGGGCGAAAAGATAATGGTGGACCTTCTGGCGCGCTCGCCGGTTTCCGGAGAACCCGTAGATGTCCGGAACCATCGGGTAGGTTCGAGATCGGGAATTTCACTGCATGGACACGAAACTCCGGAAGCTTTTGCTGTCGAGGACAGTCCGATGCAAATTCCTGTTCGGGGAGCGCTATCGACCGGAGTCGAAATCGAAGCTAGCGTCTTTGTCCCGCATCCATATTCGTGGATCAATATGAAAGTCAAAGCTGCTCATGACTGGTTACTGATGAAGCAAGGGAAGCTTGAGAAGAAGCCGTTCCGTGAGAAGCACGCTTTCGACGTCTATCTGCTCACAGCGATGTTGCAAGAATTGGAACTTGAGGAATCGGAGCAAATGGCGCAGCGTTACTCTTTAAACCCGCTTGCTATCGAAATTGGCGAGAATGCGAAAACCCTCTTCGGAGCTAGAAACTCTCTCGGGTTTCGAGAAGCGGAGCAATTAGCAAACTCTGATTTGGATTACGATACTTTTCGTGAAGGTCTTTGGGGAGTTTTGGGACTGAACTAATTATGCGGATTGCTAGTGGTCTTTCAGGTTCGCTAATCTAAAAAAAGGAGGAACAGAAGCTGTCTTCTGTTCCCTTCCATTCCTCTCCTCCGCCCGGTTCGCCCTGCGCTCTTTCTTGCCGTATTTTTTCGACCCGTGAAATCCTGCCGCGTTTCCCGTGCGTTGTGCTGCCTTTGCGACTTCGCTGGTATGCGACCCTAACGCCATCTCGCGAAGCGTCCTCAACTTCATTTTCTTCAATTTCATCTCAACCGCCTTTTCAATTGTGCATGCATTGATTGCAAGCGCCTTACACTCTACACTTGATATGACAGGAGGAAGGTTGGAAAAGTTCACGGAGCGCAACGTCGTGATTTTCCTATTGGGTCGTGAGTTTCGACGAGTTTACTTCGGCGCTTCCATTTGGATCGAGTAATGGCTGCCCACTAGCCAGAGCTGGTCTCCTCGCTGTTCGATGTGACGGATGTTGTATTCACCCAGATGCAACAAAGCTTTGGGAATCGGAATTTCTTTCCATTCGAGAGTCTTTTTGTCGAGCCTGTACACAACTCCGTTCTCAGTGAGGGCGTCTTCAAAAGAATACCAGATGAAATCTTTCTCGAATTGCGTGCAATGAATCGAAGATCGATTAAATATATTCGATTCAAGCGGTGTAAACTTGCCCGTCTCTATGTCGTAACGAACGATCACCGCTCTGAAAAAGGGGTTGTCGCCTGCCCCGTATGTTTGTTCAGAAAGCTCGAGCCACACCTGCTTTCCATCTGGCACGACCTGACGGAATGAGATAATATCCGCAGCGCCTCCAAGCATACGGGGGACGTTCTCCCATCGGTCGGTCTTTGGGGAGAGGTGGAGAAGTCCATTGTTGCTAATGACCCAACACGAAACGCCGTCTGGAATAATCGTGCTAATTTTGCTGCCAGCCGGAATGCCGTCATCCTCCGTCCAAAGCTTCCATTCGTGTGTTTTTTTATCGAAGCGCACCAAAAAAGACCATGCGTTCGTACTGGATGGAGGCTTCAACCAAACTGCATGTTCGTCCATCGCTCCCACTTCAAATCCGAAACTCGTTGTGGGCATGCCGGGCAGATGCTTCCAGGATCGTGCGATCACATCGAAGCTCCAGATGCCGACGCTCGTCCCCAGGTAAATCTCGTTCCCAATGCGAACCGGGTTGCTTTTCGGTCTCGAACTGTCTTCGAAAGGCATGCGGAATTCCTCCGTTTCTCTGCTCGTTCTGTCGTAGCGCAACAGGGCTGCTTCCCGGTTCGAGTAAGCCCACACCTCTCGACTATCCACCGATGCAAGAACGAATTCGGAGTCAGGATATTTGCCTGGCGGGACACGCAAATCTTCTATCCACTTCTTCGTGGCAGTGTCGTAACAAAAGATGGTTCTCTTTCCGTTTTGCAAAACGAGG
>JAYVOT010000894.1:0-3790 GCA_043757795.1 Chthonomonadaceae bacterium
GTTGACGATAAGAGGAATGTGCTCGTCATAATCCTGCGAGTACATGAGTACCGCAGTTCCGTATTGGCGAGTATTGCTCACGCAGGAGATGGAGCGAGCGGAGGCGCGAGCTTGTGCAAAGACCGGGAAAAGAATCGCTGCGAGGATTGCGATGATCGCAATCACGACGAGCAACTCAATGAGCGTAAAAGCTCCTTTTGCAAAGTGAGTCATTTGGGGGATCCTCCATAAAAATAAAAAAGAGACCTGCCAGCGAAGAGCGCATGACAGAACAAAAATTCGAAATAGTATTGGCGTAATACGCCGATTCGAGAAAGTTCTTGCTATCTTAGGAAGTGGAGAAAAAAAACACGCAATGATGACCGAGGGGTCGTTGTTGGAATGCATCATTGCAATGTTGGCGGGGCAACTTCGCCTACAATGTCGAAGTTAACCTATTATAGTCAGCCTTTTCCCAAAAGTCAAGGCGAAAATTCGAAAAAAAAGAGTTATTTTATCAAATAGACCTAAAGTTTGAATCTTTTCAGAGATATACTGTCGATCTCAAAATTACTATAGAGAAAAATATATGAATAATAATTATTTTCGTTATTAACTATTTTTCCAAAAAGTAAGTCAGACTTCAATTGCAAAACGATTTTTTTATGAGGACGAAAATATTCCAATGGAAGTGCAACTCTGCTCATGACACAAACATCGGACGAGACGAACGCGCATCCGCAACGAGATCGTTTTCATATGGACGGTTTCAGCGCCCGAATGCAAGGGGTATAATGCGATGAGCATTCAAAAAATGCGACTATATCGCCTCCGGCGAAGCGCTGGGGACTGGGGGAAACTCTCTCATGTTGGGAAGAGGATTGATGTTGGGGTTGGCAGGCAATAAGAAACTGGAGGCTTTCATACGGAGCAATCCTTTCGCTTCAAAGGCGGCGAGTCGTTTCGTAGCGGGCGAAAAGATGGAAGATTTGATCGTACCCGTTCGCGCTCTCAACTCGCAAGGAATTTCGGTCTCTTTGGATCTGTTAGGGGAGAGCGTTAAAAATGAAGAAGAAGTTGGTCAGGTTGTAGATACGCACCTGGACCTGTTCAAGATGATACAAGCAAATGAGTTGAACGCAAACGTCTCGCTGAAATTGTCTTCATTAGGTCTGGATATCGATCCTGAACAATGCTATCGGAATGTGGCTCGCCTACTGCTCTCCGCCCCTGTTTTGGATATCAGCGACCCGCTCAACTCGCCGATGTTCGTCCGAATCGACATGGAAGGTTCAGATTCCACGCAGAGAACTCTCGACCTGTTCTATCGGCTCCGAAGAGAAAAATTGAACAATACTGGAGTAGTCATTCAAGCCTATTTGCGAAGAAGCGAAGAGGATATAGAACGACTGATCGGCGACGGAGTTCGCGTCAGACTCTGCAAAGGGGCTTATAAAGAGCCGGAGCAGTTAGCGTTCCCGCAGAAAAGCGATGTGGACGCTTCTTATGTCAAACTTATGAAGCGTCTCATGTTGCACGGGAACTATCCGGGAATCGCCACTCACGATGAGCGTATCATTCGGGAAGCAAAAGAGTATGCGAAGACGGAAAAAATTGCCAAAGATCGATTCGAGTTTCAAATGTTGTACGGCATTAGACGCGACCTGCAAACAAGCTTGATTCAGGAGGGCTATCTGGTGCGATGCTATACGCCCTTCGGAGATCACTGGTATCCCTATTTCATGAGGAGATTGGCGGAACGACCGGCGAACGCGATCTTTATTTTGAAGAACCTGCTGAAGCCGTGAACTGAGCTGAAGAAAAGCCGCGCAACGCATATTGCTAGAAGGTTAGATCGCTATCGCAAAATGACTGTGAAATTAGTTTAATTCATGTTACGCAAACGATGGAGCGTCATGGGATTCAAAAGCGAAAACATGCCGGGGATATTCAATTCTCGAGAAAAGTCGTTGTGTCGTCTGGTCTGCGTAAAATCAGCGTTTAAATTGAGGAACTGTAGATAAAATTGAAAATGACGGAATTTGAGGCGAGTGACACAGGACTTGCAAGGGAAGTTCAATTGCGGTTGGAGGAAAGATACGGCGCGGCGCGGTGGACGTCCGGAAATGATCCGATGGACGAGCTTGTGTCTTGCATCCTATCACAACACAATTCGGACATAAATACGGGACGAGCTTTCGCCAGCCTGAAACGACGCTTCCCAACCTGGAAAGAGGTGATAGAGGCGCCTGTCGAAGAGCTTGTCGAGTCGATCCGACATGGCGGATTAGCGAACACGAAAGCGCCGAGAATACAGGGCGTTTTGCGGCGAATATTGGAGGATCAGGGGGAATTGAACCTGATCTGTCTTGATGCTATGACCGACGCTGAAGCGAGGACTTACCTGCTTTCGCTACCGGGAGTGGGCCCCAAAACCGCCGCCATCGTTTTGAGTTTCGCGCTTGGGCGACCTATGCTTGCGGTGGACACGCACATTTTTCGGGTCAGTTGGAGGCTGGGACTGATAGATAAAAAGATCGGCGCCGACAAAGCTCACGACGTTCTGCAAGGGCAAGTTACGCCCGAAAACGTGTATCGCTTCCATGTCGCGCTCATCACGCACGGCAGACAGGTTTGCAAAGCCCCGACTCCGCGGTGCGGCGCCTGCTGCCTGACGGATCTCTGCAGGACTTATCAGGAGGGAAATGGGTCAGTAACCACAATCGACAGCCTGAACAAAGATAAGAAACCTGAGAAACCCTACTCAGTCAGAGCGGTGAAACAGATCGGTTCGGAACCCTGGAGAACGGGGGAAATCGGCGAAGCATGAAAGCATTCCTCCCGTGTAGCGCTTTGGTAGACAAGAAATAGGGTTATTCTTTAACTTCCTCTTGCAACAACGTACTAAAACAAGTCCTCAAACTTCCGGTCGCAAATGGGAATGAAAGACTAAACCCAGGTCTATTTTTTCTTCGACGGGGTCATGCACGTGCCGGATGATCCTCGCGTACTGGCGCTAGGCTGCGGAGATGCCTGCAAAATAGAGCGAAATCCGAAACGATTTGGCGTCAAGCGTACCGCCGTCAAAATCACGCTCAAGTTCTGCAACAACGAGTGAAAGCGATTCAGATGAATGCGAGAGAGGAGGGTAAGGCGTGCAAACTAGCGATGAACTGTTTACAAAGTGGATTGAAGGGCGCGAGGATGAGCATCTGGAGTTTAAGACAGCCAAAAATAGCTACTCTGCAGATGATCTCGTGAAATACTGCTTCGCTTTGGCAAATGAATTAGGGCAAGTTCAAGCTCTGGTCAGAGAACTCAAAAATGAAATGAAAATATTCAATCATGGACGCACACGCGCTGCTTTATGGCATTTCGTTTTGGAACAGGGAAGTATTACGTCAAACTCGAAGAAAACGGAATAAAAACGCAATCTTGACGTAATAGGACAGACAAATGAATGCAATTCATATCTCATTGCGTAAAAAATTGCCAGAATTTGCAATGGATTTTCGATGTAATAAAAACGCAATGCATTTGAAGCAATCAGCGTAAGTGAAATATGAGGCAAAAGCGGATAGGGAGAATCAGTGTGAAAGTCACGGACTTCCAGCGAAAAGGCAAGCAAGATGAACCCGCGAAAAAGAGTTGATAAATGCACCGTAGGAGAAGACTTGCAAATGATTTCATCGGAGATACGCATATTGTCGTGAGCGCCAGCGAATTCCTTTGCCTCGGCTTGCAATAGCGTTGACTCCGTCAAAACGAAATTATATCTCTTTGCATGATGTGGGTGCATCTTCAATGTCAA
>JAYVOT010000895.1:0-3790 GCA_043757795.1 Chthonomonadaceae bacterium
GAGAGCTAAACCACCCTGCCAGCCCCGGAGCCGCTCCGAAATGTCTCCTGTTGAGATAGAGTCCTCCCGCTCCGCCCGGTCCCCCGTTCATATGCTTATAGTGACACCAAAAGGCGAAATCGACGTCCATGTCATCGAATTTGTGCGGCATCGCCCCGATGGAATGGGAGCAGTCGAATCCGATGATAATTCCGCGGCGGTGCGCTTCCCGCGTTAAAAACTCCATGTCTAGAACCTGTCCGCTTCGATAGAGGACAGAGGGAAGCAACGCTAGCTGAACCTCTTCCGTCATCGCAGAGACGATGTCGGACTCATCCAATAGATAGGGCGTCCTGCCGGGAACGAGTTTCAAATGCGTGTTCGGGTCGAGTCCGCGAAGACTCAAATGGCTTTGAAGGGCGAACAGGTCTGAAGAGAAGTTCAAGGCGTCCGCCAATATAACGCTTCTATCTTTGGGACGCGTTTCAGGCGGCAATCGTTCACTTAGATCTTGTGCGCTTACAGAACTTATTTCTTTTGCAACGGATAAGGCGGGGTGAAAGAGGGTGGCGAGCAATTGGTGGAGATTGACGGTTGTGGAGTTTGTCACGATCACTGAAGCGGGTTCCGCTCCTACCAGAGAAGCGACTCCCGCTCCCAACTTTTCAGCGGTCTCGAACCAGGGAGGATCGCCCTGCAACCAGCCGTCCACTCCCAATGTCCTCCACTCGTTCAGAACGCGCAACGTCGCCGCCTCCGCTTGTTTAGAGAGCAGGCCCAATGAGTTTCCATCTAGATAGAGGACTCCGGGTTGTAAGTAGAACTCATGTCGGAAGGATGCTAATCCGTCTTCTTGATCCAAAAGCGCGAAGTTGGGGATTGAGGAATTTGCAGTCATTTCAAGAGGCTCTCAGATAGCGAAAATAACGCGTAGCCTGCGCTTAAACCCGGAAGGTCGTTTGCGAAAGCGTCGGTTCCATTTCTCGATTTTTAGTATATTGTGAATCGGCGGATTGTTGAACTTGTCCGGCGCGCGTCTCGCACGGAACATGAAAGTTTGCAATTCGCTACTAATCGTCGCCATATATCGTAGGGTTGCAAGAGCGGTTTGAAGTCGCTTCGGTATTCGGGATGCCGCCATCAAGCCTATCGACGTAAAGCGACGGTCAATTCCCAAGCCTTCTCAACTGTTCGTTGGCAACATACTGAACATCCGGGTCTGCGCTCTTTGCAAGAAGTTGAAGAGTGGGCCGAGCTTCCTGCACTCCCGCCGCTCCCAGTCCTCCCAGAGCCACAGCCGCCCAGTGTTGCGCCGCGATATTCGTTCCGGCCGCCAGTTTTTGCAGTATCGGAAGAGCGGTGACGCCCTGTCCTGCAAGCGCTTGCGCCGCATAGAAGGCAGTCGTTCCATCCGTCTGAATGAGAGAGGAGAGACGTTCCGTAGCTTCGATTCCGATATTCGTCAGCGAATTCCTCGCGGCGGAGTTAAGGTCGCCATCGGGGTCGCTGAGGGCTTGAATGAGCGGCTCGACGGCAACTTTGTTGTGTTCGAATCCGAGAGCGGTCGCCGCGGCGGAACGCGACTCGCTATCGAAAGAGCTGTTTTTCAGGACTGCGATCAGAGCGGTGTTCGCTTCAGGAGTAGCGATAGTTTGAAGGGTCTTCGCTGCGCCCGCGCGGGAGTCTTCGTTTGCGCCCTGAAGCGCGCCAACCAGAGCGGCGATGACAGCGCTGTTTACTGCGCCGTTGTCTACGGGGCGTCCTGCGCGAGCGAGAGCGGTCACTACCGTAGAGCGTAGTTTCAAGTCGTCGTCGTCGAGAGCTTTCACAAGGGTCGCGACAGTGCGCGGCGATGCAATCTTGCCGAGTCCGGTCGCGGACTGCGCTCGCGCTTCGCTGTCGGAATCAGGATTGGAGATCGCCTCGACAAGCGCATCTTCGCATGACTTGTCCGCTATCAACGCCAATGCTCCGATCGCTACGCGCCTCACCTGCGGGTCTGCGTCCGTGTGCATCAGCTTTTTGAGCGGCTCTACAGCGGAAAGGTCGCCGAGTTTGCCAAGAGCGTCGCAGGCCCCCTGTCGGACAGCTCCGTCCGTATCAGCGGATTGCGCTATGAGCAATGAAGCGCTTTTCGCTCGCGCCTCGCCTTGATTGAAAGTCGGATTGGAGAGCACGTCGCCTCCGGGACCTCTCGCACCGCCCTCCGCCTTCATCAGGTCCACGATCCCTTTGACGATGTCAATGCCTTTTCCAGCGTCAAAACGGGGTCCGATTCCTGTTTGAGGCGTGATGAGCGCGGCGATAGTTCCTTTGCGAACGTAGTTGTCTCCGTCCTTCAACCCGACGAGAATCGCTTTCTGAACATCTGCGTTTAGCGAGGGACTCTTGCCCAAATTTTCCAGAGCGAGGACTGCGCGATCCCGAACGATCTTGTCCGTGTCTTTAGTGAGAGAAAGAACTTGCGCTGTCGCATTCGCTCGAAAGTCCGGGGCATCCTTCTCAGTCCCCTTGACAATTGCGGCGTCGTTCGCCACAAGTTCCACGCTCTCCACAGCTTTCAATCGGGTTTCAGGCTGTTCGCTCGTGATCGTGTCCATGAATCGCTCGCCCTTTACCAATTCCAATGCGGCGGCTGCTTTCGCTTTGGGGTCGGCGGCGGACATCGCGTCTATGAGCGAGCGCGTATGGAGGCTATAGTTGACAGCAAGTCCGACCACCACCAACACGACAGCGGCAAAAATCAGGTAGTTCAGGTACTTTCGCACCATGCTTTTCTCTCTCCAGTTATGTTCTAAAAATCGAATTCAGGGTTAAAGATGATTCTAATATATCATTCTACTCTCAAATGGCTATTTCCTGCAAATGAGGCGGAACGCAACTCGACTCTTAGCGAAAATACCTGCGGAAGGAGAATAGGCGATTAGACGGAGCGCAACAGGCGCTGAGGCGAATCGGCTTTGCCTGTCATGACGATCTGAAACGATGCCATACTTTTCTTCAGGTCTGACGCAAAACTTCGCGAAGATCGCGCGCCAATTCCCCGCCTACAGAGTCGGAAGTTTCCACGGCGCGCGGTAGTCCGGAGTCAGCATCGCAGTCGCTTCCGCGTCGCCGATCACCTCGAATTTGGCGTCGTCCCACTTCAACTTGCGCCCTAATTTGAGGGAGAGGTGCGCCAGGTTCATCGCAAGGTGCATTGGGAGGTGTCGTGAGAAGCTTGTGGAGCACTCTTCCCGTGATTTCACGCAATCGATAAACTCGCGTTCGTGTCCCGGCGAGGTTTTGGTCGCCTTCGGATACTCCACGCCTTCGATCACGTTTCCATACCTATCGGTGACTTCCGGCTTGCCGTAGTTTACGATGCTGAGGGTCGCTTCTTTGCCGTGAAAAACGATTCCGTTGTGTCGTCCGGGGTGCGCTTTTCCAACGCCGAAGTGGAAGGCGTTAGACTGCATCATGTCCCAGGTCATCGTCATCTCCGGGTACTCCCAGAGAACTTTCAGGGTGTCCGGCACATCCGCCATGCTTTCAGTCGCATAGCGCCCGCCGATGGCAGTCGCGCTTGTCGGGGTTCCCAGTTTCAACGCCCAGAAAGGCAGGTCGATGATGTGCGGACCTAGCTCATGCAACCATGAATCGACATAATCTTTGAAGTATCGGTGCATGCCGTCGCGAAATTTGCCGATATTGTAGGGCGATTTCGGGGCGGGACCGAGCCACATCTCCCAGTCCAAATCCGCCGGGGGATCGGTGTCCGGCGGGTTTCCCAGCCCTTCGGAGTCGTCGTTCATGGTGCAAAAGTTCGTGA
>JAYVOT010000896.1:0-3789 GCA_043757795.1 Chthonomonadaceae bacterium
GAGAGTTTGAGGCGGGCAGAGGGCAGGACTACAAAGTCATGCTCATCGACGACTTGCCGGAGGGTGAAGGGATCTCTTTCTACACGCAAGGCGACTACGTCGACCTCTGCCGAGGACCGCATGTGCCGGATACAGGTCATCTAAAGCACTTCCGACTCCTGCACACGGCCGGGGCATACTGGCGCGGCAGCGAGAAAAACAAGATGCTGACGCGAGTTTACGGCACAGCCTGGCACACGAAAGACGATTTGGCGGCGTACCTCAATCGACTGGAAGAGGCGAAGGCGCGAGACCATCGCAAACTGGGAAAAGAGCTGAACCTCTTTATTTTTGCCCCGGAGGCGATCGGCTCCGGCATCCCGCTCTTCTTGCCGAAGGGCGAGATGCTTCGGCACACGATGGAAAGTTACGTCCGTGAAGTGCAGACGCGCTACGGCTATCAACACGTTTGGACGGGGCACCTCGTCCGCGAAGACCTCTACAAAAAGTCCGGGCACTTCGACAACTACGCCGACGTGATGTTCCCGGTCATGCGAGACGAAGAGGCGAACATCAACTACCGCCTGAAGCCGATGAACTGCCCTTCGCACATGACGCTCTTCAATCACTCAGGTCTGAAATCCTATCGCGACCTGCCGTTGCGCTATGCGGAGTTCTGCACGCTCTACCGGTACGAAAAATCAGGCGAACTGAACGGCTTGACGCGAGTTCGGGCGTTGACGCAGGACGATTGCCATATTTTCTGCACGGAAGATCAGATCGAGTCCGAGTTTAGCCTGGCGCTTGCGCTTATTCGAGAGGTGTTGCTGCGATACGGATTCAGCGATTACAAAGTGCGCTTGTCCCTGAAGGGCGAAGAGCCGGGCGGGAAGTATGTGGCGGACGATGAGAAGTGGGAGAAGGCGACAAACGCTCTGCGCAGCGCTCTGAATGCAAACAACGTGGAGTATTTCGAGGCGGCGGGAGAGGCGGCGTTCTACGGGCCGAAAGCGGACTTCCTCGCGAAAGACGCGCTCGGCAGAGAGTGGCAGATCTCGACGATTCAAGTCGATTTCATTCAGCCCTCGCGTCTCGGCTGCCGCTATATCGACGCGGAGGGGCATGAGCGGACGCCTGTCGTTCTGCATCGCGCTGTCACGGGAACGACGGAGCGCTTCCTGGGAGTTCTCATTGAGCAGTATGCGGGCGCGTTCCCCTTCTGGCTCGCGCCTCAACAGATCGCCCTCATCCCGATCTCGGATCGGCATCATGAGCGGGCGGCGGAGGTGTGCAACACGTTGCAGGCCGCTGGGTTCCGGGCGGTTTCAGACGCTCGAAATGAGAAGATGGCACGGCGAATCCGAGAGAACGAGATGCAGAAAATCCCGGTAATGCTCATTATCGGAGATACGGACATCGAAAACGGCACGATCAGCGTCCGGCGACGCGGCGAAGGCGACCTCGGCGCGAAGTCGATTCCAGAGTTGATCGAGTATCTGAAGGAGCTAGCTGTCTGAACCATGACGCCCATGATTACAGGATGTGCATGCAACTTGGGAGAGAGTAATTCTCAAAGTTAAAATCATGTAAATCCCTTAATCATGGGCGTCATGGTTCAAACAATTCGAAATCGCAGATTTTTTCTCTAAACAGTGCAGTCAGATTTGGAAATTACCCATTCATTTACGAGTTTCAGATAACTTGAATTCGGCATTTTTGAGATTCAATTCCGCTGTATGGTATGATTCGATGATATGATTCCGTCAATAATATTGTGGATGCTATTTTTCAGGTTCCGACTCTTCCGCTTCCCCTCGCTATGCGGAACGCCTCTTGCAAGCTAGCGTTCTCGGAACATAATTCCGATTTAAGCGGCAGAGCCTCTCCACGCTTCGCACAGGATGCCAAGCGCGGCGAAGAGCCTGACTTTAACCCCTGTATAATCACTCTGATTGTTTGCAACTTTTTTCTTTCGGAGGGTCCAATGTTTGCAATCTGCTCCAGCTTTTCAATACCGACCGTGAAAAAAACGGCGGGATTACCGTTGTTTGCGCTTTTCACTTCACTATTTACTTCGCTTCTTGTAACCCTTTTCCTGGCGATATCCCCTCCGACTTCCGCTCAACCTTCGAGCTTCATGACGGATGAGATACTCGTAAAAATGCGATCTCAGACAGGTGTTAAAGTATTACAGAGAATTCAAGGCCCGGGGCGGCTGATGAAATCTATCGAGGGAATACATTCTCAGAGAATTCGATTGCCGCACGGAATGACGCTCCAACAGGGTCTTGACGCCTATCGCAGGTTGCCCGGAGTGGAATATGCGGAGCCGAACCACATTATGCGCCTCGCTTCCACTCCGAATGACGTGAGCTATGCGCAGCAATACGGACCCTCCATCACGAAAGCGAATCAAGCCTGGGACATCTGGACTGCGCACGGCACGACGATTATCGCGATTATCGACACGGGGGTGGCGAATTCGCACCCCGATTTGACGAACAAAATTCTGCGAGACGCAAACGGTATCGTGGGCTATAACGCAGCGGTCACCGATCCTGCAACAGGTCAGCTCGGCTACAGAGACAATGCCCTGGACGACTACGGACATGGCACGCACGTTGCCGGCATCGCCGCCGCGCAAACGAACAATACTGAAGGCGTCGCGGGAATAGCCGGCTGGGACGGAATCGCAGGGCACACGGACGTGAGCGTTAAGATCATGCCGGTGAAGGTGCTGACGGGCGGCGGCGGCACGGACGCCGACGTTGCCGGCGGCATCGTTTGGGCGACTGATCACGGAGCAAAAGTCATCAACATGAGCCTGGGAGACACTTCCACCTCCACAACTCTGGATGACGCTTGCCAATATGCATGGAATCATGGCGTCGTAGTGGTCGCTGCCGCTGGAAACAATGGTTTGAACCAACCTTTCTACCCCGCATCCATCAACAACGTGGTTTCAGTCGCAGCCACGGACAATACGGACACGCTCGCCTCTTTCTCGAACTGGGGTGCGAGAGTGAACGTTGCGGCACCCGGCGTAAACGTGTACTGCACCCTGCCGAACTATGGCGGGGTTCCTTTCGCCGGACCTTACGGCACGCTGAGCGGAACCTCGATGGCGTCTCCGCATGTAGCGGGCGAGGCGGCGCTGATCCTTGCGAACAACCCGAACCTCTCCAACAAAGACGTGGTCTTTCTCATCACGAAGTATACGGATCCCTACAACCCGATCGGCGGACGCACGATCTCCCCTGTAGGCGGGCGAATCAATATTCTAAAGGCGATTCAGCAGTCCACGATCGCGCAGATCCCCGATCCGCCGACTAACCTGGGCGCGGTATCCGGGATCTCAAAAGCGACGCTCACCTGGAATCCCAGCCTAATCGCTACAACTTACAATGTTCGGCGCTCTACTGTCGCTGGCGGTCCCTACACGACGATCGCCACAACCGCCAACACGACTTATGTGAATACGGGCTTGACGAACGGAACTCGTTACTACTACGTGGTCACGGCGCTTACCAATACTACGGAGAGCGCCAATTCCAACGAGGCGAGCGTCATTCCGAACGCGCCTTCAAACACAGCCGTGTTCGTGAAGTTCGACACCGCTACTCAAGGCAACTGGACGGGTTTGTATGGAGCTGAAGGTTACAATATCTTCAATTTTGCTGTCAGCTATCCCAATTACGCTCAAGTCACCCCGACGAACAACCTGACTTATGTCTGGAACGCTTCCACGACTGAAGTCGTCGCTTTGCAGAAACCGGGGAATGCAACAGACCGCTTCGCCGGGTGTTTCTA
>JAYVOT010000897.1:0-3787 GCA_043757795.1 Chthonomonadaceae bacterium
AGGCTCTACCTCGTATCGTCGGAACGATTTCGCCGTTGATGAGTTGGACGCTTCCCTCGAAAACCGAGCCGATGACGCTCTCCTGTCTCCAAATTTCGCCCTCTTTCAGTTTGCCGGAGGCAAACAAACAGGCTAGTTTTGCGCTCGTGCCTGTTCCGCAGGGAGAGCGATCATACGCTTCACCGGGACAGAGAACGAAGTTTCTGCTGTTTGCATTTGCGCTCATGGCGGGAGCGAAAAGCTCTATATGGTCGATCTCCTGTCCGTCTTTGCCAGTAATTCCGTTTACCTCAAGCGCTGATCGAACTCTGCAACAGAACTCAGTCAGCCGCTTGACATTCGAAAGTTCCAAATCTTGGCAATGATCTGCAAGGAGAAAAAACCAGTTTCCGCCCCATGCAATATCGCCATGTAGAAGCCCGAAGCCTTCGACTTCCAACGGAATTTTCTCGGCAAACCGAAAGGAGGGCACATTTTGCACTGAGACTTCGCCATTCTCATGCAGAGTCGCGGACACCACTCCCACAGGCGTCTCTATGCGATGAGTCCCGGGCAGCGCCTTTTTGAGATGCGCCAACGTCTCGATCACTCCGATGGTCCCATGTCCGCACATTTTCAAGTACCCGACGTTGTTAAAGAAGATGACTCCAGTAAGGCAAGTTTTGTCTGCCGGTTCACACAAAAGCGCCCCAACCAAAACCTCCGAGCCGCGAGGCTCGTTCACGACTGCACGGCGAAACGCGTCGTGTCGGTCTCTAAACGCTTGCGCTTTTTCAGCGAGAGTTCCTTCCCCTAAATCCGGTCCGCCTTCAATAACGACTCGCGTCGGCTCCCCGCCTGTATGCGAGTCGATCACTATGATTTTGCTTAAGCTCATGTTTTGACTTTTGGACGGGTTTCGATTCCGTGTCGAATAATCTTTAGAATCGCATCACGCTCAGCGCCTTTAATAGGCAAACGAGGCGCCCGCACCCATTCCGTTCCAAGTCCGCACTCCTGCATTGCCAACTTGATGTACTGTACGAATTTCAGCGGGATATCCAAATGCGCAAGCGGAGAAAACCAACGGTAGAGTTCTCGCGCCTCTTCCCACTTTCCACTAGTCGCAAGCTCCCAGAGACGCTGATTCTCTTCCGGAAAAGCCAGCCCGATTCCTGCGATCCACCCGGTCGCGCCGAGGAGCACGCTCTCTAAGACTAGATCATCCACTCCGGCGAAGATGACATATCTATCTCCCACTGTATTTATGAGATCCGTTATACGTCGGACATCGCCAGAAGACTCTTTGATCGCGACGATATTTTTCTCGATACTCAATTCGGCGAACTGCTCCGGTTTGATGTCGACATAATAGGCGATAGGATTGTTGTAGAGGATGATCGGGAGTCCGGTGGAACGCGCGACAGTCCTAAAATGCGTCATTGCCTCCCGCGAATCCGCCTTGTAGATCATCGCAGGCAGAACCATGACTCCGTCCGCCCCCATTTTTTCCATCGCCTGAACGTATTCGATTGCTGACGCCGTACTCGCTTCCGCGACTCCGCTGAGCACTGGAACGCGCCCCCGGCTCGTCTCAATCGCCGTTTTGACGACCAGGCGCTTCTCTTGTTGAGTGAGCGTCACATTTTCCCCAAGCGAACCGAGCATGACCAACCCTGAAACTCCGGAGTTGATCAAAACTTCCAATTGCCGAGCAGTTCCTTCAAGATCAAGCGTTTGGTCTTTATGAAATTGGGTCGTCGCCGCTGGGAAGACTCCCTTCCAGTCCGTTCTCATAAATCTGTTTTTCCTTGTATATATTTATTTAATATCCCTGTATAAAACTGCTGAACTAAAGGTTATTTGCAAGATTATACTCCATTTTAAGACACTGGGAACATTCGAATTCAGATATGCAGGATTAAAAGTAAATATACTCATAGCCTTTTGATCGTCGCGAGAATCAAATGCATAATAATATGAAATCCTTCAATTCAGAGCTGTCTTGAACAAGGAACAATTCTATTCTAGTCCTTCTCATGATCCTGCATATCATAACTCAGACGTAAAAAGTCCCAAACTCCAAAAGAGGAGTTCGGGACTTTTTAGCTATCTGCGGCTTCCAGAGGAGCAGTTAGTTCGATTTCTTAATGAAAGTGTCTTTGGCAACCTCGACAGTCATCTTGTCTCCAAGCTTCGCATCAACTGTCTTGCCGACGACGAAATATCCTGCCGCCAATCCGAGCGGTCCCAAAATGACCGCGCTCCCAACGGATGCTGCCGCCGCTTCACCGGTTTTTCCGCCTACCTCCTGCCCCTTGCTTTTGAATCCAAGAGGAGCGTATCGTCCTGAAGCGGTCATGATGTCCGACATGAGGAGTTGTATGCGAGCATTGACTCCGAACCTTCCACGTTTTTTGACTTTGGTAACCGTTCCAGTGACGTGCGTTCCCTCTTTGATAACGGTTTCATCTTCCGCCATGACGTCTTTTGCAACATGGAATTTAACTTTATCGCCCTCTTTTGCCGTCTTCGAACTTAATCGATTGTCGAAGATGAGAACGATGTCTGCGCCTTTGTGAAGTATCACATCTTCAGCGCGAGCCATCCCCAACGACGAAACGAGAGCCAACGGAACGAGCGCCAGACTGAACGCGATTTTATTTATTGTAATTTTCATCTCTATCTATTCCTTCACTATTACGCCCGCTTTTTTAGCGGAACCGATCGGATCGAAAACAAAAATGCTCTTTTGTCCTCCTTCGACAAGAAGGAAGGCGAGCCACTTTCCATCCGGGGAAAAATTGGGAAGAGCAGTTTTTTCCGGCAGAGCGGTGACTATTCCCTCGGAATTCGTTTGCTTGACAACCGTCTTTTTCTTGTATTTTCGCCCCTGTATCTGCGTGGCGCTCCCCATAATATCGCTACTCCAAAGAGAGTTTACGGAGGATTCGCCGGCGCCGACGTTCGCGGAGAAAACGATGCGACTCAGATCCGGTGAGAAGACCACATAAGATACGTTGTCGACCGAACCTGCAGGAGTCGAGTTCACACCAGTTACCTTTTCTGGAAAGTCTAGTTTTGTCGCAGTTCTCAAACTGATGCTCGTGTCGTAAAGAGTTGTCAAAACCACACGCGTATTCTTGCTTTTTTGCGCCCAGCGAATAATGTCGCCCTTCGCTGAAACCCCGAACCCCTGTACTTCTCCATTCATGGTTAGCGGAACGACAGCCCCCTGCTCAATGAGATACAGATCGCTTTTCACTCCATCGCCGCCGACTAATACCACGTTGTCAGTCATTGGGATCCAGGCGATTGATTTAGATCCCAACGAAAGTTTCGTAAAAGGGAGAGCCGTTTTCGCTGAGACGCCGCCTTCGACCGAGATGGATCGATATTCCAATCCGCTCTTGTCGACGGAGCGAACGCACCCGATGAATTTTCCATCCGGCGACCAGACGACAGGTGAAACAATATTGACTTCCAACAGCTTCGAGGTTGTAGCCGTCAAGTTGCTTGCCAGCATCAATTTCCCCTCGTTTGACACGAAAGCTATGGAAGAATCTTTCGGCGAGAAGGCAAGGCTCTGAACGCTTCCCAACCCGGAAAATGCCATCTTTTCCGCCGCACCGATCTCGTTTGCGGCGGTAGAACTCAAGGTTTCCGTGTCCACTTGAGTAAGAGTTGTCCCCTCAATCACGACCTTTCGACTGTCCGGAACCCACACCTGCGCCGAGGCGTTTGTTGCAAGACACGCAAGTATTGTCAGTGCGACAATTTTCGCTGACTCGAACATGGGCGAGCGCCT